>JASEHU010000084.1 GCA_030018635.1 bacterium | reverse complement strand
CCTATTTTCTTTTTCTCCGGCAATAATCCCTTTGGGAACAATGCCGTTTCGGCCATTTCTTCTTTACGAAGTAAAATTGAATAAATACCCAGACCAATTGATACAATACACAATAATAGAATAATAGTAATAATTAGTTTTTCTTTTTTCATTTTTTGGTTAAGTATCTATGCCATCAGGACATTAATGCACTTAATGGTCAGTCATTGGGGGAAGGATTATGTTTAATGGGATTTGGATTTCGGGATGAAGGGTTTCCTCGTTGTGAAAAATTTTCAACGAGGTAAACCTTCAATCACTGACCGATTACATTTTTCATGTCTTTATGCCTGAACGCTTATCCTTTTACCTCCCCACTAATTTTCTAAATGTTTCGGCATCATGTGATGTAGCAAAGGCATCTTCAAAACTTACATCACCCTTTTGATAAAGTGTTTTTAAAGACTGCTCAAGGGTTTGCATGCCGAATTGACCACCGGTATGGAGAAGAGTAGTCATTTGATGGGTTTTTCCTTCACGAATTAAGTTTCTAATAGCTGGTGTACCAACAAGGGTTTCAATAGCTACAATTCTTCCCTTTCCATCTGCCCTTGGAAGTAATACTTGTGAGATAACTCCTTCCAGGATAAGTGATAATTGCATTCGTACTTGCGATTGTTGTTCAGATGGAAATGAATCAATAATGCGGTCAATGGCTATTATTGCTCCAGAGGTGTGCATTGTTGCTAAGACTAAATGTCCTGTCTCAGCGGCTAAAAGTGTTAAACCCATTGTCTCTAAATCACGCATCTCACCTACCATAATTACATCAGGGTCCTGACGTAATACCCGTCTCAAGGCAGTAGAGAATGAATTGGTGTCAACTCCTAATTCCCGCTGATTAATGATAGACATTTTATCCTTGAAAACATACTCAATTGGGTCTTCAATCGTCATTATATGCCTTCGTTGACTTATATTGATATTATTAATTATGGCGGCTAGTGTCGTAGATTTGCCACTGCCGGTAGGACCTGTAACAATAACTAATCCCCTTTGTAAGGTAGATAATGGCCCTAATATTTGAGGTGGTAATCTTAACTCATCAAAATTTCTTATTTTAAGAGGAATATGCCGAAATACTGCTCCATAGGTTCGTTGTTGCGAAAAGAGATTGATTCGGAATCGCCCTACGGATTCAACAGGATATGCAGTATCTAACTCACTTTCTTCTTCAAATCTTTTCTTCTGTTCATCAGTAGTGATAGAATTAACCATTGCTTTTGTATCCTCAGGAGTAAGTTCATCATATTCTTCTATTGGCCATAGTTTTCCATTAATTCGTAATGTAGGTGGTGAACCTACCTTTACATGTAAATCAGAGGCCTCCTTTTCTACCATAATTTTAAGTAATTCATTAATGTTTATCATTTTTATTCCCTCCTTGGATGATAGTTTTTATCTACTTTAATAATATCATAGAATTAAATTTAAGTCAACAAGTTTTTTTAAATGGCGGTAAAAAGGGTTCGAGGGGTCAAGGGGTCAAGGGTAAGAGAAAGCAAAGAGTTCTTTTCCTTATCCTTGCCCCCTCAAATAAACTCACATATATTCACTTAATTGATTGTAAATTTGGTGAGATAGTCCGAATTGATCTGATTTAGCCATTAGTTTGGCATATTCGTCAAACAGCATATCTTCAAAGATATTTTCTGCAGAACCACCATGAAAAAGAGTGCCTTTATGGACAGATGCCCGCATCTCTTTTAATAATTGATTGATAAAGAGAGCCTCTACCTCATAACTTACCTCTTTTAATCTTGCTTTAGCCTTTTCTTTATCCTGGGCATTTTCAAGGACAGTTGCAAAATCATTTGAGGGAATAGTTTTATCACTCAATTTACCGTTAATGAGATTATTGATTCCTATCGGTAAGACAGTTGGCATTTTTATGCTCCTTATAAATAATTAACAATTGATAATTGTTAATTATATTTACATAATAATAATTTCTGCATGCAATGCCCCAGCGGATTTAATTGCTTGAAGTATGGCGATTAAATCATCAGGGGTAGCACCAATTGAGTTCAATGCGGCAACAATATCATTTATACTTATCCCTGGTGAAAGAACGATTACCCTTTCTTTTTTACTTTCTTTAGTTTCACCGGTAGTAGCTTTAACCACAACACTTATATCTCCATGAGAAACAGCTACCTGGGAAATCCGAATATCCTTACCCATAACTATCGTTCCTGTGCGTTCATTGATAATCACCTTTGCCGCAACATCAGGAATTAAGGTTAAACCTTCTAACGCGGCTATAAATTCAACAGTCTTTTCCTTATAATTTACGGGTATTTTTACTAAAACCAAGGATGGGTCAAGAGCCTTAGCCGTAGTGGGAGTAAATTTTGCATTAATTGCTGTGGCTATTCTAAAGGCAGTAGTAAAGTCAGCCTCATTAAGGATTAAGGAAATCGCATCTTCTTTGACGATAGGGCAGGTAATCTCTTTTTCAATAATTGCTCCTTGAGAGATTTGGGCTACGGTTAAATGTCCCTTACCACGCATCTTGCCACCCATAGAAATAGGTCCTTGTGCCAGGGCATAGACCTCATTATCCGCACCGGATAATGGTGTTTGAAGTAAGACACCACCCTCTAAACTCCTGGCATCACCTAATGTTGCCACCAGTATATCTATTTTATCCCCTGTTCTAGCAAATGAAGGTAATTGAGCGGTGACAATTACTGCGGCAACATTCCCTATCTTCATTTTTTCCTTCTCAACTGAAATCCCCAGCCGGGTCAGCATATTAACAATCGATTGTGCCGTAAAAAAAGTCCCCTTGGCATCTCCTGTTCCATCTAAGCCTACGACCAATCCATAGCCCATTAATTGATTAGGTCGGACACCTTCTATTCGGCATAAATCCTTTACTCTAACCTCTGTCTCCTGGGCAAAGACAATAAAGCTCATAAAAATAGTTAAAAAGATAATAAATCTTCGTAACAGAATCATCAAATCCTCCTAAAAGAAATTATAGGTCTTATAAAGTCCTATAGAACCTATAAAATCCTAAGATTTTAAAATAATATATTCGCTATTCTGGTGAATACCCTGGTAATAATCCCTGGTCTTTCTTTATCTGAGAGGCTGGTTGAACCTTTATATTTAATCGAGGCATCTAAGATATAGGTAGAGAGTATAGAATTATCCGCCTCAATATCCTCTGGTCTAATTACCCCTGAGACCGTTAATAATTGTTCCTCATTGTTAATAAGTAATTTTTTATTTCCTTCAATAGCCAAATTTCCATTAGGTAAAACCCTTACTACCTGGGCGGTAACATTTGCCTTCAGGATGCCGGAGCGTGATGTATCGGCATCACCTTTATATTTACTATTTCCTTTAGCTCCGATGTAAGGGATAAAATCAAAGAGATTTTTTTTACCTTTTTCAACTGCGGTGGGTCCTCCACTAATCTCTGCATCCTTAGATTTTTTAGTCGAGCTTTTTTGCATAGCTTGAGCCGACTCAAGCACAAGTACCGTGATTATATCCCCTGCCTTTTTAGCCTTATGGTCAGTGAATAAACTCTCTTTGCTTCCTTTTGCCCAGAGTGATTCTGCCTCAATTTCATAAGTTCTGACCCAGGCAAAGATAACGATAAAGAAAATAAGACTTACATAAAATTTATCCTTCTTTTTCATTTTAAAAAACCTCCTCGTATTAAATTTTCGATTTTGGATTTTGGATTTTGGATTTTGGATTTTTTCAATCCGCAATCGAAAATCGAAAATCGAAAATCTTCTGTTACTTCACCACTACCGTTTCATTATCCTCAACAATACCGATAATTATCTTTTTAGAACCTCTATTTTCTACTCGAATTTTATCCCCCAATCTTCCATCTTCTTTTGCCACTCCTTTTGTCCCTACTATCAGAAATTCGCCTTCCATTTTAATAGTAACTATATCCCCTCGTTTAATTAAAGGAGGGGTTTCTATTAAATCATAGGTTAATATTTTTCCTGCCAATACAGGAATTTTTAATCTTTTACTAATGATTTCCTCTAATGGGGCAGGATTAAGACAGGTTATTTCCTTTTCCTCAAATCTTACATCTAAAGGTGTAAGAACATGGAAGCGGTCTAAAGGTTTAACCGCTATGAGGACATTGGCAAATCGACGAATTTCGAATCCCATCCTGACTGTCCTATACCTGAACCCATCTACCTTTATATCTACTGGTAGATATAACTGTCTTTTTAGATTTTGGCTATCTATCGTTCCTAATCCAAATTCTACCTTTCCCACAGGCAAGATAATGTTTTCATTGCTGGCTATTGGCTTTATTTCTAATCGTTGATTAGTTTTAATAACCTTCAAAAGATAGTTTTTAACTATGTTTGTGAGTTCTTCCATATCCAATTTTTGGGAAGCGGTTACGAGATTAACCCTTTTAGCACCTGTGAGTTGAAAATCACCTTCTTTGATCTTTGCCTGCAAAATCCTTAATCTCACATAATCCTGAGTAATGTATCTTTCTCTGCCCGGTAATGGTGATTTACCAATATAAATCTTATCTAACACGGTATCACTTAAATTAGCTATATCTTCAAGAAATATCCTGTCGGTATTGACCCAAACCTTTTCTTTTAGTTCGATAGTGGTTAAAGAAAAGGATTTATTGTCAAAGAGCAAGACCACTAATCCACTCAAGATAAATATTTTCAGTATGTTGTTAACCATCTTTCTCTTTTTTATTGCTTCATTTTTCAGCATCTTTAATTCCTTGTTGAGGAAAAATACCCCGAACAAGTTCCAGGTTTCAAACCTGTTCGGACTTCCAACTTTTCGGATAGGCACTTAACCAACCACCATTTAACTAATTACAATATTTTATCTCTTTAAGGTACTTACGATACCTAACATTGCATCCCCTGTTTGAATAGCCTTTGAATTAAGTTCATAAGCCCGTTGAGCGATAATCATATTGACCATTTCATCGACGATATTCACATTTGACAATTCTAAGAACATTTGATTAATTTTGCCAAATCCTTCCATTCCTGGTGTCCCGGTAATAGGGTCTCCACTTGAGGCACTTTCCTTAAATATATTCTTACCCATAGGAACAAGTCCGGCCGGATTAGCAAATTTAACCAATTCAATCTTACCTACCTCTTGTGGTGTTTTTGTATCATTACCCACAATAACTGTGACTGAGCCATCTTCGGTAATAGTAAGTTGGCTGAAATCTGCTGGAAGTACTATTTCCGGCTGTAAAATATAGCCATTAGATGTAACTAATTTACCCTCCTGATCAGGTTTGAAGGAGCCATCACGGGTATAACCTGTTGAGCCATCAGGTAAAAGTACCTGAAAGAATCCATTACCGTCTATAGCCATATCAAATGGATTCTGAGTTTCTTGCATATTTCCTAAAGAGTGAATTTTCTGTGAACCTGCGATAGCAACTCCATGTCCTACATGAAGTCCCGTAGGCAGAACACTACCGGTAGCTACAGGTGTTCCTGGTGATTTTAATATTTCATAGATTAAATCCTCAAAGTCCGCACGTGATTTCTTGAATCCAGCCGTATTGACATTAGCCAGATTATTGGCAATCGTATCCAGATTGAATTGTTGTCCGGTCATACCGGTTGCCGCAGTCCATAATGAACGCATCATTTTTAAGCACCCCCTTTTAGTTGAAAGTTAAAAGTGAAAAGTGAAAAGTGAAGGATTAAAAGTTATTCTTTTGTTCTTTAATTTTTCACTATTCACTATTCACTATTCACTATTCACTATTCACTTTCATCCTACTCTCCCTACCTCTGTTACTGCTGTCTTCAGGGTATCATCAAAGGATGTTACCGCCCGTTGGTTAATTTCATAGATTCGTTGCACCTCAATCATTTTGACCATCTCTTCTATTGGATTGACATTTGATTTCTCAAGATAGCCCTGTAGAATTTTAGGTTGAGTTAGAATCTCCGGTTCACCGGCATACTTAGTTGCTTCAAACAGGCTATTTCCTACTTTTTGCAATCCTGCTTTGTCTTTAAAATCAACTATCTTCAACAAATCTATCTCTTGAGGGGATTTCCAATCCGCAGATTCTGCCCCCAATACCAGGCCATTTTCTCCAACAGAGAAGTTTTTCTGAGTTATTTGAATATATCCTTTTGAGCCCATAACCTTATAGCCATCTTGAGTGACCAGATACCCTTGTGCATCAAGGGTAAATGTGCCGTTACGGGTATAAAAAATCTTATTTTGTGGGCCTTCGATGGCAAAAAATCCATTTCCTGATATAGCCAGGTCAAATTCATTATCGGTTTTTTGTATAGGTCCTTGTGAATATAGCGTTGCTATCTCACTTATCCCTACCCCTGTCCCTAATGACCCAACCTCTGGTCTTCTGTCTATTGGTCCTTTAGGGGTAATAACATAATTATCATGAAGGCGGTGAATCAAGATTTGGTCAAATGGCATAAATATGGTCGCATCTTTTTTATAACCTGAGGTATCGATATTAGCCAGGTTATTTGCCACCACATCCAAATCTGTCCATTGGGCTAACATACCCATTGTTCCGGTGTATAGTCCTCTAATCATAGTTTTCTTCCTCTAATAATATTTTTTCAGAATGTATCCGTTTAATTTGTGCCCCTAATTTAGTTAATTTTTCCTCTAGATATTCATAGCCTCTATCTAAGTGGTAAATGCCGGATACCTGTGTTTCTCCTTTAGCGGCCAAACCGGCTAAAATCAAAGCGGCACTTGCCCTTAAATCTGTAGCATTAACCGCTGTTCCACTTAAAGATTTTATTCCCCGGATTATTGCCGTATGATTATCTACCTTGATATCCGCTCCCATACGGCATAATTCACCTACATGCATAAACCTGTTTTCAAATACAGATTCTATAATAACACTCATCCCTTCTGTCATACACATTAGCGCCATAAATTGTGCCTGGAGGTCTGTTGGAAATCCTGGATAAGGCATAGTTCTTATATTCACCGGCGAAAGCTCTTTTTGGAGATGCACACGCATTTGAGAATCCTTTTTTTCAAATATTACCCCCGCCTCTTCTAATTTGGTCACAACTGTATGCAAATGGTCAAATTCAGCCTCTTCAATGAGTATATCTCCTTTAGTTATCGCGGCGGCCATGATGTATGTTCCGGTCTCTATTCTATCTGGAATAATTCTATAAGTAGTGGTTTTTAATTCCTTTACTCCTTTAATTTTTATTATATCTGAGCCGGCTCCTTGAATTTCTGCACCTGCTTTATTTAAAAAATCAGCTAAGGCCGTAATTTCCGGCTCTTTTGCGGCATTGTCAATAATTGTTTCTCCTTCTGCCGCGCAGGCCGCCATCATCAAATTTTCAGTAGCACCTACGGATGGAAAATCAAGATAAATTTCAGCCCCTTTTAATTTCCTGGCGGATAATTTTACATATCCTTTTTCTAAAGATATCTTAGCCCCTAATTTACTTAATCCGTCTAAATGAATATTAATTGGTCTTGACCCGATGTTACATCCACCAGGCATTGGAACATACGCCTTGCCAAATCTCGCTAATAAAGCCCCCATCACTACTGCTGAAGCACGCATTCGGCGAACCTGTTCATAAGGGGCATCATATTTATTTAGCTCAGCGGTATTTACTATTACCTCCCCAACTCCTATTTCAGAATTAGCTCCTAATTCATTTAATACCTCAAGCATTGTCTGAATATCGAGAAGAGAAGGTAAATTTGTCAAGGTAATTTTTTCGGGGATAAGTATCGCTGCGGCTAAAATAGGTAAAGCGGCATTTTTAGACCCTGAAATCCTTACCTTGCCTGTAAGTCTCCTACCCCCTTTTATGATAATCTTTCCCGATTCCATTCTACTATAATAATCGGTAAATAGAGAGAATTTCTTTAATTATTTTCCTAATATTTCAGTTATCAGGAGTTATAGGTGTAAATTTGGAATAATGGAATGATGGAATGATGATGCCTACAAAAAAATTGTTGACAAAAGGATTAATAAAGTGTAAAATAGATTAGTGGGTCATTCCATTTGATATTGGGGGTATCTATGATAGAATCCAGGAGTCA
>JASEHU010000083.1 GCA_030018635.1 bacterium | reverse complement strand
TCCAATTTCAAATTTCAAGTCGTGAATGACTACAAAAATTGCAAAAGTTCAGTTATTAATTGATAATTGTTGATTTCAATGGTGGTGAATATCTTCTTCTGGTACAGGTTTTATTCCTGGAATAATCCTCATTCCTTCAATCATTTTTGCTACCCCAGGTAAATCCTTCTTTTCATTCTGGAAGAAGACAGTAATCTGTAAATTCTTATTTTTAGGAAACGCCTCAATCCTTGTGCGATAAAAGTCAGTCAGGAACCGTTTATGTTTTGTCTGAAAATAATAGGCATCAACATCTTTTATCGTAAGTTTTTCAACCGTAATTATCTTCCCTAAAACACCGAGTTCTTCAAGTGCAAGTAATGAAGCGGCATCCTGAAAGTTTTCAGGATTTTTAAATGCCTTTTTATACTCGCTCTGGACAGCCCCTACATCTCTTTCCCAGAAAATGGTGGCAAATCTTGTTATTTTAGCATCAGCAAAACATACCGCATTATTCTGATATTCTGATACCTTTTTATATTCAGGATATAATTTAATAAAGAATCCTTTATCTTTATTTTCATAAACCTGTCCTTCTACAGCAAGGTTACATGGTTTTTGCTCAGGTGTAGATTTAATACATCCAGTTCCAATTAACCATAGACATATCAGACTTAAAAACAATCTTTTCATTTAAAATATCCTCCTCATTTAGTAGATAGTCTTCAACATAATGTTTGAATTATACCACATCTTTAAAGAGATGTCAAGAGTTTTATTCTTGACTTCTACTGGAAGTTATGATAATATACTTAATAATAATGAAGCAAATCAGGGTTATCTTAGAGTTGATTAAATTCCAACATACCATTTTTGCCTTACCTTTTGCCTTAATTTCGATGTTGGTCTGTGCCAATGGATTACCTCAGTTTAAGGTTATATTCTGGATTTTAGTGGCCATGGTGAGTGCCAGAAGTAGTGCCATGGCATTTAACCGGGTGGTGGATTTAAGGTTTGATGCACTTAACCCGAGAACGCAAAATCGACCTCTTGTTTTGGGAAAAATTTCGGTTAAATCAGTCTGGCTTTTTATGGTAACTACAGCCATAATCTTTATTATTTCTGCCTATATGCTCAATAACCTTGCCTTTTATCTATCCCCACTGGCACTGGCTATCCTTTATTTTTACTCCTTTACCAAACGCTTTACCTGGCTAACCCACATTTTTTTAGGCTTATCCCTGGCCATAGCACCTATTGGTGTCTGGATTGCCATAAATCCACAAATTGCCGTTTTACCACTTATTCTTGGCTTAGCCGTCCTCTTCTGGGTAGCAGGGTTTGATATTATCTACGCCACGCTTGATTTTGAGTTTGATGAAACCCACAGACTTCATTCCATGGTAGTTAACTTTGGCATTCCCAAGGCATTACTTATTTCACGAGTGATGCATCTTTTTATGGTTGTCTTGCTTCTCTGGTTTGGGGTATTAGCTCAACTTGGGCTTTTCTTCTTTATCGGCGTTTTTATCGTCGCCTTAATGTTGATTTACGAACACTCACTTGTCAAACCCACTGATTTAAGCAAGGTGAACATTGCCTTTTTTAATATAAATGGACTGGTGAGTATTTTTTTGTTTGTAATGACCTGGATTGATAAAGTTTTGATAAGAGAGATAATGCATTAGGTAACCATTCAGCCATAGTTAAAAAACGATTGACAGGAAAAGCAAGTTATGATAGAATGAAAATTAGATATGTAGAAAGGATATATGGAAAATTCACTGAACAACATTTATGAAAAGGTTAAAATAGGACAAAGAATAAGTAAAGAAGATGGTATCAATCTCTTCCAATCAAATGATTTGCTTTCAATTGGCGAAATGGCAAATTTAGTTCGTGAACGATTGAATGGAAATAATGCCTACTACATCATCAACCGTCATATTAATTACACCAACATTTGCCTGAACAGGTGCAGTTTTTGTGCGTATAGTCGGGAAAAAGGAGAGAAAGAGGCATTTACCTTAACCATAGACCAGGTTATGGAAAAGGCAAGCGGTTGTCGGGAGATGGGTGTTAGAGAAATTCACATCGTCGGTGGGTTGAATCCTGAACTTCCTTTTGAATATTACCTTGAGATGTTAGAGCGGCTACATACAGCCTTTCCAGATGTTCACCTGCAGGCGTTCACTGCGGTTGAGATTCACCACATCGCCCAAACGGCTAATTTAAGTATCGAAGAGGTGCTAAAACGATTAAAAGAGGTAGGGTTAACCTCAATTCCTGGAGGAGGGGCAGAGGTATTTGCTACGAGGGTTCGAAATAAAATATGTCCGAAAAAAATCGATGGCAATACCTGGCTCAAAATAATGGAACTAGCTCATAACCTTGGGATTAAAAGTAATGCCACTATGTTATATGGACACATTGAGACGATAGAAGAACGGGTAGAGCATCTTTTAGCCCCGCGTCAATTACAGGATAAGACCAACGGATTCAAATCTTTTATCCCGTTGCCTTATCATCCGGCGAATACCGAGTTGGGCGGTGTGGGAACTACCGGCTACGAGGATTTAAAAACACTGGCTATCTCCCGTATCTTGCTTGATAACTTCCCGCATATCAAGGCATTCTGGATTATGCTTGGCATAAAATTAGCCCAGGTATCTTTAAGTTTTGGGGTGGATGATTTAGATGGGACGGTAGTTGAGGAAAAAATAGCCCATTCTGCCGGGGCACAAACCCCACAGGTATTAACCGTCCAACAACTAAAAACACTTATTTTAGAAGCAGGTAAAATACCGGTAGAGCGGGATACATTGTATAATTTAGAATAATAGGTCTTATAAGACTTATAAAACCTATTATTCTAATAATTATACAAGGGGGTAGGAAGGAGAAAATGGATAGCACCCAAAACCAGAAAACAAAGGCAGTTGCTTTAAAATATGATAGCGCTAAATCTCAATCTCCTAAAATAGTAGCCAAAGGGGTTGGTAAATTAGCCGAGCGAATTATCCAGGTGGCTAACGAGCATAATGTTGCTATTCATGAAGACCCAAATTTAGCTGAAGTGTTGACTAAATTGGAATTGAATACCGAGATTCCACCTGATTTGTATCAGGCTGTAGCAGAAATTTTAGTTTTTGTTTATAACTTGAACAAGAAGTTTATCTCGTTAAAGTAAGGAGGACAAAATGAGCGAAATGAACATTCGTCAGGCTAAAATTAAAGATGTAGTCAATATCCAACAACTTATTAAT
The DNA here is from genome assembly GCA_030018635.1 of bacterium. Lineage (GTDB taxonomy): Bacteria > UBA9089 > CG2-30-40-21 > CG2-30-40-21 > SBAY01 > SBAY01. The sequence continues at coordinate 4,942 of JASEHU010000083.1, read as the reverse complement.
GTGTCTGCACAGGAAGGTAAATTATTACCCCGGTCTTTGAGTGAGTTGTATGAAAGACTGAGGGACTTTTTGGTAGCGGAGCTCGACGGTAAAATAATTGGCAGCTGCGCCTTACATATTGTCTGGAAAGATTTAGCCGAGATAAGGTCATTAGTTGTAGCTAATGATATGATTAAACAAGGTGTCGGCACAAAATTACTTGAGGCGGCGATTAACTCGGCAAAAGAGCTGGAGATAAATAAGATATTTGTCTTAACCTATAACCCCGGGTTTTTTAAGACATTTGGATTTGAATTGGTAGATAAATCTACCCTACCTCATAAAATCTGGGGAGAATGTATTAAATGTATCCATTTTCCCCATTGTGATGAAGAGGCACTTGTTTATGATGTAACGGCAAGGTAATTTTGGATTTTCGATTTTCGATTTTGGATTGAGGAATCTTATATCCTTAATCCTCAATCCTCAATCGAAAATCGAAAATCGAAAATCCAAAATTCTATAAGGAAGGCATAAAATGAACCCCATAGATATCTTTTTTCTAATCATTATTCTTATTAGTATGACCATTAGTTTGTTCAGGGGGATGGTTAAAGAGATTTTCTCCATCTTGTCAATAGTTGGAGGAATCCTCATGGCTAACCTCTTTTACGCTAAAATAGCCTTACTTTTAATCCGATTTATCAAATCCTCTCCCTGGTCAAATATTATTGCCTTTATCATCATCTTTTTAGTTGTCGCTACCTTGATAAACCTGGTTGGTCTTTTTCTTCAAAAGACATTAAAGAAATTAGCCTTAAGCTGGTTAGACAGGGTAGGAGGGGTAGCCTTTGGTTTCATAAGAGGTGTGATAATAGTTGTTATTATCGCCATCATTTTAGTTAAATTTCCGATTATGGGTAATAAATTAATTGCCTCTTCTCAAATAGTTCCACACTTATCCTGGGTGGTTAAGATTTTATTAGCCTTCCTGCCAGATGAGTTTTCCTCTATTGTCAATGAATTGATATATCTATCGTAAGGTAGTCTCAAAAAACGGTGGAAAGGTAACCACAAGAACTGATGTTGGAAGCCTCAACGGTCTCCAAAAAGGTGGCTTAAATAAAGGGGATTACAGAAACCCCCTTGAAAAACCTTATCATTTTAGCCATATGAAAGGTAAGTCCCAAATTTTAAACGCTCTCCATAATAAGAATTGCTGCAGTGATAAAATTCAACTTGACAAACTAAAATTTATCGGATATAATTTCATAACTTCATAATGAACAATCGATTTTACCTTCAATGGCATATCACCGATGCCTGCAATTTTTGTTGTCGGCATTGCTATCAGGATAATTTTACCCCTGAGGATGAGCTGGATTGGGCTGGACTCAAAGCCGTAGGTGACAATATCCTTGATGCCCTTAATCGCTGGAATAAGCAGGCAATCATTACCATTACCGGCGGTGAACCATTTTTGAAAAAGGAGTTCTTCAGCCTGTTAACCTACTTAGACAACCAACCTGAAATCGAGGAACTAATCATAACTACCAATGGAAGCCTGATTACTCAAAAGACAGTGGATTCCCTTAAAAAGCTCCGTAAAATCAAAAGGATTAAATTGTCATTGGAAGCCACCAGCCCACAAAAGAATGATTTTATCCGTGGAAAAGGTAGTTTCCAAAAAACATTGGAGGCAATCGAACTTTTAAAGAATGATTTTGAAGTAATCCTTATGTTCACTGTTTCTAAGTATAATTTAGATGAGGTGCCGAAATTATTTGATTTTTCTTTATCTTTAAACCTTGACGGATTCATTATTGAGCGATTTATCCCTTTAGGTCAAGGGAGTCAGATGAAGGAATATCTTTTGGACTCCCGGGATTGGCAGGGGTTAGTAAATATGGTTTTAGAATCTTGCCAGTATGAATGTCTGGAAGAGGATATTCTGCCTATCAAGGCATTCTGGATAAAATGGGATGGGAAAACACCGCATTTGTTAGGGGCGACTTGTGCGGTTGGTCCTAATACCTTATGTTTGATGAGTCGAGGAGAGGTCTATCCCTGCCGAAGATTCAATCTTACCTTAGGAAATCTCCAAAATCAGTCCCTTTTTGAGTTGGTCCAGGACTCAAGAATTCTTTCACAACTTGAGGTATTACCTCTTCAAAACAAGGAGAATCTTAAAGGTAAATGCGGACAATGTTCCATACCTAATTGTTGGGGGTGTCGCGCCATGGCTTATTCATTAACCGGCGATTGTTTTGGAGAGGATATTCAGTGTTGGAAAAAAGGTTCGAGGGGGTAAGGAGGCAAAGGTAAGAAAGAAAAAATCCTTTTCCCTCCCTTGAATCCTTGAACCATTGAACCCTTACCCCCTTGCCCCCTTTCAAATTGAAGAAGAATCAAAATGAGGAAAGAACACCAATGGAATTAATTGTTATTAAAGAAGATGAAGGACAAAGATTAGATGTTTATCTGGCTAAAAAATCAGGGTTATCCAGGGTTAGGGTTCAATTACTCATCAAATCTAATCAGGTAATTTTGAATACCAACCCGGTTGTAAAACCACATCAGCTGATAAAATTCCAGGACAGAATAAAGATTGATTTACCTCCGGTTGAAGATTTTACTATTCCTGCTGAAGATATTCCCTTAGAGATTTTATATGAGGATGAGGATTTGTTTGTAGTGAACAAGCCGGCCGGGATGATAACCCATCCTACCCATAAGATAAAATCCGGCACATTAATTAATGCTTTATTATCGCATACCAGGGGAAATCTTTCCATGATTGGTGCTCCTTTTCGACCCGGGATAGTCCATCGATTAGACAAGGATACCTCCGGGGTAATGGTCGTGGCTAAGAGTGACCGGGCATACTGGGGATTAGCCCAACAATTCAATGCCCATACAATTAACAGGGTTTATTTTGCCTTAGTTCATGGGATTATAAAACAGGATAAGGGGGAAATAAATGTTCCTGTTGGGAGACCTTTTAAAGGTGGCATAGAAATGAAGGCAAAAGGAAGACTATCTAAAGCGGCAATTACCTATTTTAATGTCCTGGAACGGTTTAATTCGGGATATTCACTCTTAGAGGTAAAATTAGGTACCGGTAGAACTCATCAAATTCGGGTTCATTTAAGTTATATTGGACATCAGGTAGTAGGGGATAAACGGTATGGTAAAAAGAGAGAATCGGAAATGAAAAGGCAAGCCCTGCACGCACATTTACTTGGATTTGAACATCCAATTTTTAATAAATATTTAGAATGGACATCCCCTCTTCCAGACGACATAGTCCAATTTATAAAAGAATACTGTCATTCAAATTCTCTTTAGATTTGAAAAGTGAAAAATTAAAAACAAACAACCTTTCACTTTCTTGGAAATACAGGTGTTACTTGATTGATTTTAGTGCCTGGTTTTAATAATCCCCATTGGATTAAGCCGTTAGTTCCAAAAGAGGAGATAGGTTCTTGTATGCCTAATTGTTGCCAGATTTTTGTGGCTGAATCCGGCATAAATGGGGAGATATAGATAGTAATAAATCTTATTGCCTCAGCTAAATTATAAAGGATATTATTTAATTTGAGCCTCTCTTCCTTTAATGTCCAGGGGGCGGTTTCATCGACATATTTATTGCATCGACGAACTAATTTCCAGATATGGTCTAACGCCAGATTAAAAGCTAAATTATCAAAGGATTGGTTCACCTTTGGGAAAAGGGCTAAGGCAATTTCCTTTAGTTCACCATCCTCCGATGAAGATTGGGGAACAAGACCATCGTTATATTTTTGAATCATGGATAGGGTTCTTGAAACAAGGTTACCAAGGTCATTGGCTAAATCACTGTTTATCCGATGAATTAATCCTTCATAAGAGTAGTCACCATCCAGACCAAAGGGGACTTCCCGCAGTAAAAAATAGCGGTAACAATCAACCCCAACCTCATCAATAACCTCACTGGGATTGACTACATTCCCCAGCGACTTAGACATTTTTTTACCATTCATGGTCCACCAGCCGTGGGCAAAGACCTTTTTGGGTGGTGTAATACCTGCACACATAAGCATTGCCGGCCAGATAATCGCATGGAACTTAAGGATGTCTTTACCAACAATATGCACATCAGCTGGCCAGTAGTCATTGAATCTTGCCGTATCTTCTCCAAATCCACACCCGGTAAGATAATTGATTAACGCCTCGAACCAGACATAAATCACATCAGAGTCGCCTTCTAGAGGAACCTTAATCCCCCAATCAAATGTTGCTCGGCTGATACTTAAATCCCTTAATCCATCCTTGATGATATTAACTATCTCATTGCGCCTAAAATCCGGTTGGATAAAACCAGGGTTATTTTCAATGTATTTTAATAATTGCTCCTGATAATTAGATAATCTAAAGAAATAGCCTTCTTCTGCCAGCCATTCCGGGGCTCGATTACAGGCAGGGCATTTACCTTCGATTAATTGGGTTTCGGGGATGTATGTTTCACAGGGGGTGCAATACCAACCTTCGTATTTACCTCGATAGATATCCTGTTTGTCATAGATTATTTTAAATAACGATTGGGCGGTTTTTTTATGACGAGACTCGGTTGTCCGAATAAAATCATCATAGGAAATATTTAGCCTTTGCCATAGTTCTTTGAACCTGACAACGACTTTATCGGCTAATTCCTGAGGTAACAATCCCTGTTCTTTAGCCGCCCTCTCAATTTTCTGCCCATGCTCATCTGTGCCGGTGAGAAAAAAGACATCATATCCGGTTAGCCGTTTATATCTGGCTAATGTGTCTGCGGCTACATTTGTATATGAATGGCCAATATGCGGTAAATCATTCACATAATATAATGGAGTAGTAATGTAAAATTTCATTTTCCCCTACCTCTTGTATAATTATGAATTATGAATTATAAATTATGAATTATAAGATTAAGAATTTATTGTCT
>JASEHU010000082.1 GCA_030018635.1 bacterium | reverse complement strand
GATTCTGTATAAAAATTTGTTTATACCCATAAAATAAAATGTCACAGAGTACTAGATTACTCAATTATAAACATCAATATAACATATTATACGAGGAGGTTACCATGAATCAACTGATACCGGTAGAGAGGATAGAGAGTAAAATATTATTTATAAGGGAACAGAAGGTAATGTTGGATAGGGATCTGGCAGGGCTTTATGGTGTGGAAACAGGTCAGTTGAAAAGAGCTGTGAGAAGAAATATTGACCGTTTCCCTGATGATTTTATGTTTGAATTGACAAAAGAAGAGCTGGAAAATTGGAGATGCCAATTTGGCACCTCCAATGGTGACAAGATGGGGTTAAGATATAACCCAATGGCTTTTACAGAACAGGGCGTAGCCATGCTTTCCTCAGTCCTCAATAGTAAAAGGGCCATTCTGGTCAATATCCAGATTATGCGAGCCTTTACCAGGCTAAGAAAAATATTAGCTACTCATGAAGACTTGAGAAGAAAGGTAGAAGAATTGGAGAAGAAATTTGAAGACAGGGGAGAAAAATACGACTATCAGTTTGAGGTAGTTTTTGATGCCATAAAAGGTTTATTAGAACCCCCTGTCAAGAAAACAAAACCAATAGGATTTTTGAGGGGAGACGATGAATAAGGAGGTTACCATGAATCAGTTGATACCGGGAGAGAGAATAGAAAGTAAAATATTATTTATAAGGGAACAGAAGGTAATGTTGGATAGGGATTTAGCGGAGTTGTATGGAGTCTCGACAAAAGTTCTACTTCAGGCAGTAAAGAGGAATATAGAAAGATTTCCCCAGGATTTTATGTTCCAGATTACCAAAGAAGAGTTTAAAATCTTGAGGTCACAAATTGTGACCTCAAGTTGGGGTGGAAGAAGATACTTGCCCTATGCCTTCACAGAACACGGCATTTTGATGCTTTCCAGTGTCCTTAATAGCAAAAGGGCTATTTTAATCAACATCCAGATTATGCGAGCCTTTACCAGGCTAAGAAAAATATTAGCTACTCATGAAGACTTGAGAAGAAAGGTAGAAGAATTGGAGAAGAAATTTGAAGATAGGGGAGAAAAATACGACTATCAGTTTGAGGTAGTTTTTGATGCCATAAAAGGTTTATTAGAACCCCCTGTCAAGAAAACAAAACCAATAGGATTCTTGAGGGAAAACGATGAATAATTTAGATTGACTTTTGGAGGATTTTGGGTATATAATGATTGAGGAGGTAAAAATACGGAGATTTAAGAAAAAACAGTTTATACCACGGCTGAAACATCTCAAATTCTAAAACTCAGCTCTGTTACTGTGGAAAGAAAAATAAGAAAAGGTGAGATACCTGCTACAAAGATTGGTAAAGAGTATAGGCTTTTAGGAAGGGATATATTATCCCTCTTTCGTTGGGAAGAATTAAAAGATAGCAGATGGAAAAAAGAATATATCTCCCTTTTGAATGAAATGAGAACAGAGGGAGAAAAAAGAGGAATTACTGAAGATGATATTTCCATGACAGCTGAAGAAGTAAGGAGAAAAGAACTTGCTGAAACCCAAAGTAGTAATTGATATTAATGTATTCGTTTCCGCGCACCTCATCTCTAACGGTAAGCTGGCCAGAGTAATAAACTATTGAATAGAAGATAATTATATCCTCATCATTTGAAAACCTATTATAGAAGAGGTGCATAACATAAGGAATAGGTAACAAGATATGACTAAAAAATCAATATTAACTGAATTATTAAAAAAAGCATCTATTGATGTCATTGAAAGGCATTTAATATATTCGTATATATTAAATCATAAATTAGATTACAAAAAAAGTCCTATATTAAATAATTATTTTAATGATATTAAAATTGATGCAAATCTTGTCTTAATTACCTCAAAATTAAATTTATCAAATATCAAAGAACTTGAAAATTATCTTGAATTATTAATTCCAGATATTGACAGAAAAGTTAATGGGGCTTTTTTTACGCCTTGTTACATTATAGACTTTATTATAAAAGAAATAGAACCAAAAGAATATAATAAGATCTTAGATCCAAGTTGTGGTTGTGGGGCTTTTTTAATCGGTATTATTGATTATTTCCAAAATAAATATCATAAGACTATTAAAAAGATTCTTAAAGAAAATATATATGGTGTTGATATATTATCAAACAATATAAATCGTGCAAAAATACTATTTTCAATTATTGCTCTACAGAATAATGAATGTATAAATGATAATGATTTCAATTTAATAGTTGGAGATAGTTTAAGGTTAGATTGGAATACTATCTTCAGAAATAATCAAATAGCAAAATTTGATGCCATTATCGGTAATCCTCCATATGTAAAATTTCAAGACCTTTCTGATGAAAATCGAATATTTTTATCAAATAACTGGAAAACAATTAAAAACGGTACATTTAATCTGTATTTTGCCTTTTTTGAACTAGGGCATAAATTATTAAAAGAAAATGGTAAACTAGGATACATTACTCCTAATAATTATTTTACTTCTTTAGCGGCTGAACCCCTAAGAAACTATTTCCAAGCAAACCAATGTATTACTCGTATTGTTGATTTTAGTCATAAGAAAATATTCGATGCTCAAACATATACAGCAATTACTTTTTTAAATAAAGAAAAAAATTCAAATATTATCTATGACAGAATCAATGATGACCAAAAAGCAGAAGCTTTTTTAAATAATGTAAATGGGTCCATTAACAAATCGAAAGAATTAAATAACAAAAAGTGGCGTTTGTTGAAATCTGATGAGCAATTTAATATTAAACAAATTGAAACAATAGGCACTCCGATTAATAAGTTATTTGATATATGTGTCGGGATTGCTACTCTTAAAGATGAATTATATTTTGTTGATGGAAGATGTGGAAATGAAAAATATTTTTTTAAAACTATAAATAACTTTAATTTCAAAATTGAAAAGGAAATCACAAAAAGCGTTTACAAAATTTCTGATTTTAAAAATCAGGAAGAATGTTATAATAACAAAAGAAAAATAATTTTCCCATATAAATTAATTAATAGAAATGCTATTCCTATACAAGAAGATGAAATGAAAGATTTATTTCCAGAATGTTATAATTATTTTAATTATATTGAAAATGATTTAAACAAAAGGGACAAAGGTAAGGTTCAATTAAAACCTTTTTATGCTTATGGAAGAACACAAGGACTTACAAGACAAGGGGAAAAAATATTAAGTCCAACATTTAGCAAACAACCAAGATTTCTAATTGTAGAAGAAGAAGATGCTTTTTTTACAAATGGTTATGGTTTTTATTTTAAGGAAAACATAAGCAATGATTCATTATTATTCACTGATTTTGAAAACCCTTTAACAAATATTAATAATATTTCTATTGTACAAAAAATTCTTAATTCATTTATCATGCATTATTATGTTACTAAAACAAGTGTATCTATTGCGGGAGGATATCCTTGTTATCAAAAAAATTTTATTCAAAAATTTACAATTCCCCTCCTTTCTAATAATGATATAGAAATACTATCTAAATTAAAAAATAAAAAGGATGTGGATGTTTTTTTAGTTGATAAATATCAATTAAAATTGCCCTCGCCAAATCTTGTTGTATAAATTTTTACTAAATCATTTATAAAACTTGCAAAAGTCAAATTATTTATTGATGCCTTAGAATTTTTGGGAATTAATAAATCTTCTTCTAATTCATGATTTGAATTATATATTTTGGGAATTCTTTTATTAAAATCGACAATTAATAAACATACTCTTTCATATTTATAATAATCTGTTTCAATCGAAATTCTCTTGTTAACTGAATTAAACGATAACAGGTATTTTTCTATATGCTTTTCAATTCTTCTTAATTCCTTAAACTTTACTCGCTTATTATTAGCTTCATCCGAATCATATTCTCTAACTGGTATCATATAAAATTCGCCCAATACCATTTTAGGACATCGTAAATGAAGATTAAGAGCTTCAGCAAAAGTTCTTTCAAAAAGAGTGTCAAAATTTTTTTCAGTACTACTTAATTGACTTCTTATATTTATCGATAAAATTTTCTCGGTATAGTCTTTTCCATATATATCTTTTTTCCCATATAAAACACCTTCAAAATTTAATATTTCTTCAATAGGTTTTGAATGTTTTTGTACTACACATATATCTTGATCTTTTTTCTTGAAAAATCCTGATAGTTTTAATTCTCCTTTGTTTATTCCTAATGATGGTTTTATTAAAACAGGATTAATTTCATTTTTCATTAACTCCGTTTTTACAACTTCATGTAATAACTTTATTGGTTTTTGGCTTCTAATAAGATTATTCTTACCTTCTGTTCCATTTGATATGATAGCATTTTCTATTGATTTTTTAATTTCTATTAAAGCGTCTTGGAGATTAATTAAATTTGTTGTCATTAAAGAACTCCTCTAAAGTTACATTCAAGGCTGTCGCTATTTTTTCAATATTTTCAATTGAAATATTTCTTTTTCCATTTTCAACACTGGTAATATATGTTCGGTCTAAATCAGAATGTTCAGCTAATTCTATCTGAGAATAACCAACACTCTTTCTTAATTCTTTTATTCTTAATCCAATTTTTTTCTTTACATCCATAATGTTATTATAAAACATTGTTGCTTATAAGTCAACCGACTATAAGTCACATATAATTATTTAATGGCGAATAGTGAGGTGTGGCACCGGGGTATAAAAACTCAGGAACACATCCCAAATTATTATGGGAAAAATGGCGAAAGTATCCCTGGGTTTTCCCGATTTAAGTTTTTGATTTTTTTATTGACTTCTAATGAGAACTTTTGATATAATATTATAGAAAGTTAAATATCATCCTTAACTTATTTAGTAAATTAATTAGATAGGATTTACTATGTTTTAGGGTAGTAGTAGGAGCAAACTTTGAATGTAGAATGAATGTGGAAAATGGGGACGGTGGACATAACTCCATAGAATTCAACTATCTGGATGAAGAAGATAAGTTTAATATTACAGGTTTTATTGACCGATTGAGCCAAAGAAGGGATGGATTTTATGAAATCCATGATTATAAAACATCAAAAAGTTTGCCTGACTTAGAAAACCTTATCAATGATAGACAACTTAGCCTTTATCAAATGGATATTGCAAAAAGATGGGATGATACTAAAAAAATAGAACTTGTCTGGCATTATCTGGTTTTTGATAAGGAATTGAGATTATCGAGGCTAAAAAATGGGATAATGAATTGATTGAAGAGATAAAGGACTACCAAAAGGTAGAAGAAATAGCCTCTGTTAGATTAGCTAAGATTAAAGAAACGGATGAATGAGAATTGCTTTAATGGAGATGAGGTAGAGTGTGTGCCTTGAAGTAGGGAATACCCAATATGTGTTATAAGGGGGTTTTATAATAATGATAAAAGAAGCACTATACTATGAAAAATTAGAAGAGGATAAGGTTAAATGCCTCTTGTGTCCCAAGAACTGTGTTATTGGGATTGGGAAAACAGGGTTTTGTGGGTCAAGGATTAATCAGGATGGTAGGCTGTATTCTAAAATTTATGAGGAATGCTCATCAGTGGCTATGGACCCCATGGAAAAAAAACCACTTTACCATTTCTATCCTGGGACTTCAATCCTTTCCTTGGGCACGGTAGGCTGCAATCTCGGATGTGTCTTTTGCCAGAATTGGCATATCTCACAAAGCTCTGATGCCCAAACCCGAAAACTCAGCTCTCAAGAGGCAGTTAGCCTGGCAAAGGAAGAAAAATCCATTGGCATCGCCTATACCTATTCTGAACCACTTATCTGGTATGAGTATGTCCTTGAGACGGCTAAGTTAGCTAAAGAACAGGGACTAACAAATGTCTTGGTCACCAACGGTTTAATTAACCCGCAACCCTTGTTGGAATTGCTCCCTTACATCGATGCCCTTAATATCGACATCAAATCCTTTGAGCAGTCATTTTATAGTAAATATTGCAAAGGAGAATTAACCCCTGTTTTAAATACGGCTAAGTTAGCCAGAGAAAAAGGTAAATTGGTAGAAATAACTAATTTGATTATCCCTACCTTAAATGATAACGAGCAAACAATAAAGGATTTGGTGGAGTGGATAGCCACGGAGCTGGGAGATGATACGCCAACCCATTTTTCAAAATATTACCCACAATACAAAATGAATCTCCCACCTACTGAGGTAACCACCCTCAAGAAGGCTTACGAGATTGCCCGGCTAAAACTAAAATATGTTTACCTGGGCAATATCTCTGATGTAGGGACAAACACAACCTATTGTCCTAATTGTAAAAGGGATGTGGTTGTTCGGGAAGGATACACATTGGTAGAATATAAGATAAAAGATGGTAAGTGTCAATATTGCCAGGAGGTGATTTATGGGATGGGGATGTAGAAGAAATTTTGGATTTTGGATTTTGGATTTTGGATTAAAGATTTCACTTTTTACTTTTTACTTTTTACTTTTTAGTTTCATTACCGGTTGCGGGAAGCCTAAACAGTTTTTCTCTAAAACTCAAATTTTAATGGGGACAATAGTGGAGATTAAGATTATAAACGAAGACCCTATTTTAGCCGAAGAAACGATTAAACGGTGTTTTGAGAGAATTAAAGAAATCGAAGACAAGATGTCTGTTCATAATCCAGAGAGTGAATTGTCTGTTCTTAACCGCAGTGCCGGTAAAGGAATGAGGGTAAGTAAAGACCTTTTTTATGTTATAGAGAAGTCATTGGCTTATGCTAAATTAAGTGATGGTGGTTTTGATGTAACCATTGGTCCCTTAATCGAATTATGGGGATTTGCTGAAGATAAAAGGAGAGTTCCTTCCAGGGTTCAGATTGCCCAAAAGGCTGTTCTGGTTGATTATCAACAGGTCAAACTAAATCCTCGTAACCGCGAGGTTTTTTTACCCATCGAAGGGATGAAAATAGACTTAGGTGGTGTGGCTAAGGGTTATGCCGTAGAGGAGGCGATGGAAATCATTAAAGCGGCTGGCATAAAAGATGCCTTAGTGGATATTGGGCGAAATATTAAGGTTATTGGCAAAAATCAATATAATAAACTATGGATGATTGGTCTTGCCCATCCACGGAAAGTTGGTGAGATTTTGTCTGCCTTCCCATTAAAAGGGGATATGTCTGTGGCTACCTCAGGGGATTATGAGCATTTTTTTATAGAAGATGGCCGAAGATACCATCATCTCCTTGACCCTAAAAGCGGCTATCCCACAAATTTATGTGTTAGTGTGACCATAATTACCCCCTCGGCAATGATTGCCGATATACTCTCTACAGCGGTATTTGTCCTGGGTGAGGTAGCCGGAATGGAATTGATTGAGAAATTAGATACCGTAGAAGGGGTAATTGTTACGGATTCAGGCATAAGGGTTTCTTCCGGACTTGTAAATAAAATAAAATTTAAAGGTTAGAGGTTAGAGTAGCAGGTTTTTTCATTCTAATTTCTAATTTCTAACTTCTAACTCCTATGTAACAAACTATGTCCAGAACACAAAAATTAGCAAAAGTATCAGTATTAGTCGCTATGGCAACAACTTTACATACCCTGGAATCCGCCTGTCTGCCACCTGTTTTTCCAGGGGCAAGGATTGGATTGGCTAATAGCATTACCTTGATTGCTATCATTTTATTTAGCACAAAGGCAGGGGTGGTCGTTGTTATTGCACGAGGTATTTTAACGACGATGTTAAGAGGCACAATCGTGGGTTTTATCCTGGGAACAAGTGGCGGAGTAGTAGCGGCAATAGCCATGGGGCTGGTATATAAAATAGGCAGGAGATTATTCAGCCTTGTTGGGATAAGCATTATAGGTGCCGTAGCCAATAGTTTAACCCAGATTATCGTTGCTTATTATGTCTTAATTAAACATCCCGGTTGTTTTTACTTTGTCCCTGTATTCCTCTTATTTTCCTTAATCACCGGCTTTTTCAATGGGGTAGTGGTTAGTTATCTGGATAAACACCTGAAATTCGTAAAGGAGTAGTGATTAGTGGATAGGAATAGGTTTAACGGGGTTCGGGGTTCGCAAATCAGAAACGAGGCAAGCCTCAACGAGGCAAGCCTCCATCCCGAATCCCGAAATCCGCTCCCTAAATTCCATTAAACATAATCCTTCTCCCCAATTACTGACTCATTAACGCTGGGGGCAAGGTTATCTTGAGTGTCTGAAGAATCCTTGTCTGGTCATCAGATAATATATCAGGCAAGGTTTTTATGC
>JASEHU010000081.1 GCA_030018635.1 bacterium | reverse complement strand
GGCATCAGGTAAGACTTATATCACCTGTGAGGGATGAAAGGACAGTTTTAAATGTGTCTAAAAGCAGATATATTCTATTTTTGTCCAATAAACATGCAATTTTAAGTAAAAACTCTATTTTTTCATATGTTCACCGTGAATTGCTGCCTTCCCTTAAAAAACCTTGACTTTTTTCAAAAGTTGTGTTATTATATTAACAAGTGAAAATAATCCCTGAAATAAAAGGGTTTTACATAAAGAAAAATTAAGCTACAGAGAGAAAAAGATTAAGGATGTGAGCGGATTTCTAAAGTAGAATTTCGGTTTAAGTCTTGATTTGGGATTCAGGCTTTAGCCTTTTATATCTATGAAATCCTAAAGGATTAACTCCTCTTTCAATTGGAGTTTAGGCTTTAGCCTTTTATACCTATAAAATCCTAAAGGATTAACTTCAGAAAACACATCTCAAACAAAATCTGTGGCTTTTTTATTTTATAAAATAGAGGTGAAAAATGCCCTCAAAGGTATTAATTGAATTATTTGTTGCCGCAATTTTATTAGGGAATATAGTTTTAAAGGTAGAGGCAACGGAAAAACATTCAACCTTTACCAATGATTTAATCTTTATTACCTTTGATTTTCCTAAACCAACTATTGAGAAATCAGGTGAATATCATCAAATAACGATGAAGGATTTACATAGTCCAGGCAATACAGGTCTGCCTGAACTTCCTGTTCAAACGGCTAAGATTTTATTACCATATAATATGGAGATAGCGGGGGTAAAGGTGTTTAAAGGCAGTAAGATTACCATACCAGGGTCATATACTATTAAACCGGCTCAAAGACCATATCCAATCAGTTATCGTGGGCAAATATTGGCTACCTTACCTGATGAGAGAATCTATAACTCTTATCAGCCATTCCCAAAAACTATTTATTCGGATATCTCAACCCAGGATAAAAAAGGATACCGGATTCTTTTAGTCAACCTTCATCCGGTTGAATATATACCTAAGGCAGGTAGAATATCGTATTATGAAAATATAGGGATAAAAATAAGGGTTAAACCGGCAACAAATGTAATATCCGACCATCAGTTTCTAAGAGGACTACCGGCTGATGAGAAGGATGTATTACGGATAGTGGATAATCCGGAGGTAATAGAGACATATCCGATGGAAAGAAAAGTTAGTAGGAAAGCATATCGTTCAGGACGATTACCATCAGTTACAAACCCGCAATCTGACTCTTCGAATTCTGCTGGACAAGGAGGAGTAGAGCAACCTCAACATAGACAAATAAAATATGCACATGGAGAGATATTGGTGAAGTTTAAGCCAGATGTCATTAATCTGCCAACAGACGGGAGAGTAGCAGTTCTTGGTAAGATAGCTATCCGTTCCAGAGCCATAGAAAACTTGAATCATAAATGTGGGGTGACCAGGATGGAGAGGGTATTTAGAACTGCCTGCAAAAAAAGCCAGGTGCGAAGATTACAAACAGGTCAAGTAATTACTCTACCAAATCTCTATGATATTTACAAACTTACCATTCCAGAGGATGCGGATATTCTATCGATAATCAAAAAATATGAAAAAGACCCAGATGTGATTTATGCTGAGCCAAATTATTATGCCACCCTCTACCTTACTCCTAATGATACTTCCTTCTCTTCTCAATGGGGATTACATAATACTGGTCAGACAGGAGGAACTGCTGATGCTGATATTGATGCTCCTGAGGCATGGGATATTCATACAGGAAGTGGAGTAACTATTGCAGTCATCGATACTGGGGTAGACTGGGACCATCCTGATTTAGCAAATAACATCTGGTCAAATTCAGGTGAGATTTCTGGAAACGGCATAGACGATGATGGAAATGGCTATATAGATGATACAAGAGGTTGGGACTTTGCTGATAACGATAATAATCCGATGGATTATCATGGACATGGGACACATGTTGCAGGAATAATCTCAGCTGTGACCAATAATAGTCAAGGAGTAGCAGGAGTTGGTTGGGCAAATAAAATTATGCCTGTAAAGATGTTCCCATCGGCTACAGATGATGCTATAGGCAATGCAATAAAGTATGCGGTTGATAATGGAGCACGAGTACTCAGTAATAGCTGGGGATATACGTCTCCTGGTGTTTTTCCTAATGTAGTTAAGGATGCTATCGACTACGCCGATAGTTCAGGTAGTTTAGTCATATTTGCCGCGGGCAATGATAATAGCAGTTCTTTATACTATCCAGGAGCTTATGATAAAGTAATAGGTGTGGCATCTACAACTCACAATGACACAAAGTCTTCGTTCTCTAATTATGGAGATTGGGTAGATGTTTCTGCCCCAGGAAGCTCTATTTACAGTACATTATGGAATGATACCTATACCTATATGAGTGGAACATCTATGGCGTGCCCTTTTGTTTCTGGTTTGGCTGGTCTTCTATTCTCCCTATACCCTGCTTGGACAAATACTCTGGTAAGACAAAGGATTGAAAATACAACCGATGATATTGACGCCTTAAATCCAGGCTATGAAGGAAAACTTGGAACAGGAAGGATCAATGCCTATACGGCTATATTTCATTCACCAGTACCAGCCGGTAATATAACACTGGATAAAAACAAGTATATCCCGGGGGATATTATCCAGATAACAGTGACAGATAGTGATTTAAATACTGGTGCAACTACCATAGAGCAATATACAGGTATTGCTACCTTAACTACCACCGGTGGAGATTTAGAATCTAATATTACTATGAAAGAGACAGGGTCAAATACTTCTATTTTTAAAGGAACAATATCTGTAGTATGTGCTACCTCTCCTACACAGCAAAATGGTGTAATAGAAATTGTAAGCTCAGGTGAGATAATGACCGCTACATATCATGATGCAGATGATGGGACTGGTAATCCTGCAATAGTACATGCTACTGCTACACTAATATATAGTTTAAGTATTTCAGTAGATGATTTTGAGTTTTACTATACCAAAGATGAAGTGCCAAATTTAGATATTCCAGACGGAACAAATGCATGGCCAGATGAGGAGAATCCTGATAAAGCAGGTGAAGTAAAAAGTTATATAAATGTTGCAAGCCTGATTGTTGACACAGTAGATGTTTTTGTGGATATTACACATACTTGGCGAGGTGATATAAGTCTTGATTTAATCTCACCTACGGGTAATACCTATACCTTAAAAGCCAAAGAGGCGGGTGATAGTGCTGATAATATCTTTGCTACCGATACTACAGGAACTACCTTCCAAGGAGAAGATGCAAAAGGAACATGGACTTTATGGGTAAGAGACTGGTGGAGAGAGGACACAGGTGCTCTTAATCTCTGGCGAATGAGAATAACAAGTAAGACCTTAGGTTTTGGACAGCTTGGACTGGGGCAGATTATTCAATCTTCCTCTACTACTCGATTTAAGGTTACTAATAATGGAAATATAGCCGAGGATTTTACATTGAACTTGACTAATCCAGCAACATGGACTGCAGGGAGTAGTGCAGGAGATGAGGTATATGTATTAAAAGGATTATTTGTTGGTAGTGGCGACAGCCCAACAGGGATGCATTTTGTATGGGATGATGTTATTGATACAAGTGTACAGCCGGCGAGTTCAACTAAATTTGGAGATTTGGCTATGCCGGCTAATGGTGCATCGGTCCCAGTAAATGCTTCACGCTATCTCTGGTTTCAATTTCAGGCACCTACATCTACGACGGTAACTACACAACAGGGAATTACCGTTACTATTAGTGCACAATTACCGTAGAACAGAAGTCAGAAGAAACATACGAGATTTCTGGAGAAAGGAGTCCCAGATTTATCTGGGGAGTTTGGTGCTAACAAATTAGTCCTCAATAAATTTAGGACTCCAAATTGAGGACTCCAGGCAAGTGAGAAATACCAGGAGGAAATAATTAAAAAAACTCCTGTTAAATATATAAAATTCAAGAAAAAGGAGGTGAAAAAGGATGAAAAAGTTATTAGTTTTATTGACAGCGCTGGGTGTAATCGGTGTATTATCAGTTGAGGCTCAAAGTGCCGAGATCACTATCACCGTGCAAATTCAATCTATTGGTGTATCAGTAACTCCTGGTGCATGGGCAATAGGAGTAGTTTCAGCAGGTAGTGTACAAAACTCA
This sequence comes from bacterium, assembly GCA_030018635.1. GTDB lineage: Bacteria > UBA9089 > CG2-30-40-21 > CG2-30-40-21 > SBAY01 > SBAY01. The sequence goes on along the minus strand of JASEHU010000081.1, from coordinate 4,108 downwards.
GGTACATTTACAGTAACAAATACCGGTAATGTAGCCGAAGATTTTCAGTTAAATACTGGAAATTCTGCCAATTGGACCAATGCTAATGCTACTACTCAGGGTCATGCAGCAGGTCTAAATCAATTTGCACTCGGGGGATTGTTTGATACTGAAGGAATACACAATTTTACGACAGATGATGATATAACAAATAGTGCGATGACTGCATCTACTACTAGATTTAGTGATGGTGATGATAGTGGAGTCAATGTTGGTGTTGGGGCAAGTAAGCTTTTATGGCTGAGGTTCGGTGTACCTACAGCAGGTTCAAATACGAGTGCACAAGCGATTACGACGACGATTACGGCGATAGCCCATTAATTCAATGGACATAAAAAGCTGCAGGAGGAAAAGATTACTAAATCCGTCTCCTCCTGTAGATAAGAGAGTTCAAGGAGGCAGGGGTTAGGGAACAGGAATTACATTTTCTTTCCCTAACCCCTAATTAGCACAGCCAAGCTTCAGATGGTTAAAATGTTACATTACATCAAAGGAAATATAGATGAAAAGAATGATTGTTTTGATATTATTTCTGTTATGTGTCCGCGATGCAGGGGCAATAATGGGATTACAGACTTATTTTGCTAAGGTATTAATTGAAAACCTTAATATTGGCGGGACATATTCTACCAAAAAATTAGTTAATTTACCTTTAAATGTGCTAAATACAGGTGAAGAAGAGGTTAATCTAAAAATCGAGACAATAATCCCTGCCCAAGGAGAACTTGACGAAGGATATGAGGCTATTCCCGATACCTCATGGATTAAGGTAGAAAAAGATACCTTCTTTGATGTTAAATCTCAGGAAGCAATTGTTACCGATGTAATTATCACTATCCCGGATGATGAAAGATATTCTGGTAAAAGATTTGAGGCGTTTATCTGGTCCCATACAGTAGCTAAAGGAGGAATTGGTTTTGGCGTAGGATTAAAAAGTAAGCTGCTTTTTACCATTAGTAATGAACTGCCCTTAAAGGAGGCTTGCCTCGTGGAGGCTTGCCTCGTGGAGGCTTGCCTCGTTGAAGAAAAAGAGATACCAACAATTGGTAGCCTTAATTTTAAGGTAGAACCAGGGGAAATATATGTAGAAAATGTTATTTGTGGCACAGTAACGAGTTGTGGAGCAATTACAATTACCAATTCAGGCACACAAACCCTATCTTACATGATTAAAAGTATTCCTGTGGGAACCTATACCATGATTGCGGATAAAGGTTATGAGCTCTGTCCAGACCCGACATTTTTAAAAATTAAGGGGGAGGAATTCGTCTTAGCCGGTGGCGAGAAAAAAGAGGTAAATATAGCCGTTGAATTTGCGGGAAAAGAGGAATATAAAGGCAAAAAATATATGTTTCTCTTGCACATCACCCAGAATAGGGTTGGTTATTATACAAAGGTATTTGTAAGCGTTCAGCCATCAGGTATCAGCAGTCAATAAGAGGTAAATTATGATAAAAAGATATTTATTGAAAGGTATAACTATTGTAGGATTAGTTTCCATTCCTATAACTGTCATAGCCGCCAGTATATCAATCTGTGTTCAACTCTATAATCCCGATTCAGATAATGATGGCATACCGGATTATATTGAACAAACCACTGGTACAGACCCTTATGATGATGATACGGATGATGATGGGCTAACCGATGGAAAAGAGGATATGAATGTAAATGGTATCTGGGACTTTTGGGAAACCAATCCCAGGCAAAAGGATACCGATGGAGATGGTATTTTAGATGGGACAGAAAAAGGATTGACCGCTCCTGAGGGAAATAATACCAATATGGGTGTTTTTGTTGCAGATGCAGATCCAACTACGACCACTGACCCACTTAACCCGGATACGGATGGTGATGGCCTGATGGATGGGGCAGAGGATGTAAATAAGAATGGTAAGGTGGATTCCATGGAAACTGACCCTAATCTTCCGGATACCGATAATGACGATGTCCTGGATGGACAGGAAATAATCGAAGGAACTAATCCAATAGATAGTGATTCAGATAACGATGGCTATAACGATGGTGAGGAAAAAGACGCCGGGACAGACCCTCTTGATGAAAATGACACCCCAACAACCGGTAATATTCATATTGTCTCTACACCTGCTAATGCAAAGGTATATTCAGGTGGTAATTATGGGTATTCAGGACAATATCAGGGAGCCACTGAACTAACTATTCCAAACCTGCTCACGGGTAAGTATGTTATCCGCGTGGCTAAAGCCGGGTATGAGGTATTCAATCAATTAGTAGAGGTAACCTCAGGTATGACTTCAGAGGTAGCGGCAGGTTTAATCCCTGCGGTAGATTTTGAGTTCACCGTAGGACAAAAGATTCAGGCAAACGGTGCAAACTTAGATGTGAGCAATTATTCTACCCCGTTTGTTGTTGATTGGAATAACGATGGTAAAAAGGATTTAATCCTCGGCAATGGAAATGGGGTAATTACCTATTTTGAAAATCAAGGGACCGATGGAACCCCTACCTTTACTACCGAGTCTATGATTTTATCCCAGGGCAGTTTTTTAGCCCCGTTTGTCGTTAATTGGAATATTAATAATCGTAAAGACCTGATTATTGGTGATAGGTTTGGTAAGGTAAGATTTTATCAGAATGTTGGTTTAGATGACTCGCCGGCATTTATTGTGGCTACCGCTCAATCAGTGGTAGAGGTGTTTGATTGTGCCGTGCCGTTTGTCGTTGACTGGAACAATGATACCAGGAAGGATTTAGTTGTTGGAGATGGTCAGGGTAAGATTCATTTATTTATCAACACGGGAACTGATGAGTTACCTGCCTTTGGTTCAAGTACCTTAATTTTTGCAGGTGGCTTACCAATTGATGTTGGAGCCAATGCCGCTCCTTTTGTTACTGATTTTAATGGCGATGGTAAAAAGGATTTATTGATTGGAGAGCGATATGGCAAGCTCACCTGTTATCTTAATCAAGGTGAGGATGGAACTCCAACCTTTAGCACCGGCTCTTTTGTTCAAGCAAATGGTAGTGATATTGATGTTGGGGATTATGCCGTGCCATTTGTCGTTGATTGGAATAATGATGGCATAAAGGATTTAGTTGTAGGTAATTTTGATGGTGAGGTTATGCTTTACCTCGGCAAAATAGTGGCAGTCAATACCCCCGGTAAGGCAGTTGGCGGTGGATTATACTTGCAATCAAACAACTACCGGGCAAGTTTTCAAATAGATGTAAGTTTTAGCGAGGGAAATTCAAGCCCAGGTGGCTTTGTAAAATATTTAGACCATAAGAACAGAAGACAGTTAATAACTGACTCGATAACCTCTTTTGTTATTAATGGTAATGAGGCAACAATTAAAGGAACAGGTCAATTTGTCGGCATCCCAGGGCAGGTTAATTTTGTGGTCAGGGTAATCGATAAAGTGCCGGATTACTTTAGTATCGAGACTACCGGTGCAGTAGTCCATTCCTCAGACGGAAATCTGATTAGCGGTAGTCTTGTGGTTGAGGAACAATAATTGGAGGTGGTAAAAATGTTAAAAAGGATAAGGAAGTTTTTAGTTATAGGTTTAATAAGCGGGTTAATTGTCATTAAGGCAGGGGTAAGTTCTGGATTGCCAATGGTGGAGATAGAGTATAATATTACAGAGTTAAGTGACATCTGGACTTACAGTTATACCTTAAAAAATACAGGTTCAGAGGCTATCTGGCTCTGGGATATATATCCAACGGTAGTCGTATCTGATATAACCAAACCATCTATTGATTGGGATATTTTAACTGATTATAACAGTTGGATAGAGTGGTATTCCCCTTTCACTGAGATTCTTCCCTGTAGTTCACTGGCCGGATTTTCATACAAAAGTTCAGGAACGCCTGGCTGGATAAAATATGAGGTTGAATCTACACTTGGTGGGATTATTTCAGGTTATACTCGAGGTGCTACCCCTGAACCTTCTGCATTCATACTCCTTGGTTCAGGAATACTTGTTGGAGTAAGGTTATGGCGAAAGAGAAATTTTGGGGGTTAAATCCGTAATCCCTCAGTTATCAGTTGTGAAGTAGGTTAGTGGGTCATTCCATTTGATAT
>JASEHU010000080.1 GCA_030018635.1 bacterium | reverse complement strand
TTTCAAACAGTTAAAGGGTGTTTTGTATTTATGACTGGGGGGAAGCTCCGATACAACATCCAATGGAGGAATCCCTTTGTCGTTTTCAATAGCTTCTGCCAATCATCACGATGTAAAGTTGGTCTGGGATGTAGTCGATCACTGCTGGAACATTTTCTTGATGGGTGATAAGGGCTATATCGACAAAAAACAAGAAGATGATCTTAAAAGAAGAAGAAATATAACCCTTTTAACTCCCAAGCGCAAGAACCAGAAAGAACAGAATTCAAGATGGCTAAACTCTTTTATCTCAAAGTCTCGCAAGATAATAGAGACTGTATTTAGCCAACTAACAGATCAGTTTAATATTTCAAAGAACAGAGCCAAGGTATATTGTGGGCTAATATCAAGAGTAGTCAGAAAGATGACTGCTTATACAATAGGTATCTATATCAACAAACTTCTTGGTCGTCCACTGCTTGAGATTAAAAGTCTCGTGTTCTAACTAGCACAAGGAGTAATGCAATATAATACAATATAATCTTAATTTTGTCAAGTGTTTTTTTAAAATTTTTTAAAAAATCTTAAAAGATTTTTAAAAGATATATAAATAAAAATTTATCAACACGATTGGGTTACTTATCTTCATCTCAACCATTCTAATGGGTTCACAGATTCACCATGAACCCTTATTTCAAAATGTAAATTATATTCCTCATCACCTACAGGATTGCCGGCCTTTCCAATAGGGGTGCCTTTGGATACCTTTTCACCAACAGAGACAAGGATATTTGCTAAATTGGCGTAAAGGCTGTAAATCCCATTACCATGGTCAACCATAACCAACATTCCATATCCTTTAAACCAACTGGCAAAGACCACATTGCCTTCCTTGACCGAGGTAACTGTCTCTCCCTTAGGGGTAATAATATCAATCCCTTTGTTGACTATATAGGCATCAAACTTTGGGTGTTTATATCTACCAAATTCACGATAAACCTTATGATTTTGAACAGGCCAGGGTAAATCCCCTGTTCCTCGAATCGCCGGTTTTTTTATATATGTCTTCTGCGACTCTAATTTCTTAATTAATTCTTTTAATTCTAATGAATTTTGTTCTAATTGGGCTATTTCTTGTTGATATAGGGATTTTTTATTGCGAATAGTAGCCAAAAGCCGTTCTCTATCCTTTTTTAGTTTTGCCTGGCTATTCAAAATAGATTGTTGAGATGTTTTTATTTTAGATGTTTTATTATATTCCGATTGTAATATGCCTTTCTTGCGGATATAGGCATTCTTTTTTCCTTTTATATCATTAATTAGCCCCGTATCGGCTTTAGCAATCAGGGTCATAAAATATAATCGTTTAGAGATGTCGGCAAAATCATCGGTATTAAGTAAAATCTCTAAGAGATTGCCGCCTCTATATTTATAGATAGCGTTAAGTCTTTTAAGGAAAATATTTTGTTTTCTGTTTAAGTCCGATTCTGTGACCACGATACTTCTTTGAGTGGAGGAAATATTTTTATAAACCGTGGTCAATTCTTTTTCCAGGACACATAGTTTTTCCTCACTAACTATAAGTTGTTTTTCTACATTAGAAAGCTTCTTTAAAGTCTGTTCCTCCTGCCCACTTATTTTCTTTAATTCCTGTTTCTTTTTATTGAGCGTTTTGCTGATATTCGTTAATTTATCCTTTTCCTTATCAATAGATGAACCGGTATATCCATTTTCACAAGTTATGATGAGCAGGAAAGATAAAATCAAAATTATTTTAAGAAGGTTCATTTCAAAATCCTCTTGAGATATCGGTATAGGTAAAGGTAGAGATAAAGGTGAAGGACACAATTCTGTCCCCTCTACCTTTACCTATACCTCTACCTTACTTTTTAGGCTTCAAGAAATAATGTAGTGATAGAAAGCTTCCCAGACATCCTGACAAGGCACTGGCTAAAAGTATGCCACAAATAAATTCTAAGGGGATAAATTTAATGGGTATAAGTTGAAACAAGGCATCAGCCGTGCTTAATTTAACGACAATAAATTTATAGAGTAACCATAATAAACCGATAGCCATTCCTCCACTTATTATCCCTTGTAATAAGCCTTCTATTAATGCCGGGCAACGAATAAACCAGTTAGTTGCACCAACTAATTTCATAATCGCTATTTCTTCTTCTCTGGCAAAAAGTCCTAAGCCAATGGTATTGGAGATGATGATTAAAGTAACCAATCCTAAGACAATGGTTATCCCTACAATTATTATCATTAATCCATAAGTAATCTTATCAAGTATATTAACCACCCTCTGGCCATAATCAACCTCCGTGACCAATTCAGATTTTTCTATCTCTTCAGATATCTTTTTTAACTCATCCCAGACAAAATTACTTCTTTTTACCTTAACCTCTAAATAATTAGGTAATGGGTTAGAAGGCAGATTATCTAATATATCCTTGTTTTCTCCCAAGTTTTCTTTAAATTTTTTCAAGGCATCCTGCTTTGAGATATAAACCACCTCACTAACCTGCTCCATCTCACTTATTGTTTTCTCGAATTCAATGATTTGTTGTTGTGGTATTTTATCCTTTAAATAAACGAGGACGGAAGTTCTTTTAACTAACAGGTCAGCCACGCCTTTTAGATTAGTCGTAAAGAGCAAAAACAGGCTTAAAACAAATAGGGTAACCGTAATTATGCCAATACTGGCATAACTCATTACACCTGCCCGTTTAAAATTTATACAAGCCTCTTTAATAAAATATTTAGTTGTCTGAAACCTCATTGGATAATCTCCCCATTGGCAATATGAATTACCCTTCCTCCGTATCTTCTGGCTAATTCGAGGTCATGCGTAGCAATGATTACGGTTGTGCCTTGTTCATTGGCATTGAGGAAAAGGTTTATAATTCCATTAGTCAGTTGGGCATCTAAATTTCCTGTAGGTTCATCGGACAAAAGGATAGGAGGGTCATTTATTATTGCCCGGGCTATGGCTACCCGTTGTTGTTCTCCGCCGGATAATTCATGGGGGAAGCAGGATTTTTTTTGGGTCAATTCAACAATATTTAAGGCTTTAATCGTTCTTTTATAAACCTCTGCCTCTTTTGTGCCAATGACTCTTAAGGCAAAAGCCACATTTTCAAAGACGGTTTTTGAATATAACAACTTAAAATCCTGAAAGACTATGCCAATTTGTCTTCGCAAGTAGGGGATATTTCGATTAGGTATATTACCAACATCTTTACTTGATACATAGACAAATCCTGAAGTTGGTCGTTCATCAGCATAGATCATTCGTAAGAATGTAGTTTTACCTGCCCCTGAAAGACCAACCAAAAAGACAAATTCCCCTCGTTCGATTTTCAGGGTAATATTGTTTAATGCCCGTATTCCCCGGTCATAAGTCTTAGTTAGGTAACGGAATTCTATCATTTTTGCTTCCCTGATTATTTTATAGGACTTATAGGTCATAGATGTCCGATAAGTCCTATAAAATCTCCTTAACTGCCTTGACGATATGGGTTGATTTCATTCCAAATCGTTCTAATAATTCATCCGGTGTGGCGGAAAAACCAAATCTGTCAGGGACACCGATTCTTTTCATTGGCACAGGGCAATTTTCGACTAACACCTCTGCCACAGCACTTCCTAATCCACCTATGATTGAGTGCTCTTCACAGGTAACAATTGCTCTAGTATCCTGTGCCGCCTGAATAATGAGCTCTTTATCGATTGGTTTGATAGTGCTCATATTAATAACCCTGACCGTAATGCCTTCTTTCTTTAGTTCATCAGCCGCCTGTAAAGCCTCAAAGACCATCAATCCTATGGCAATGATAGTAGCATCTTTCCCATCCCTGAGAATAATTCCCTGTCCAATCTTAAATTCATAATCATTGGAAAAGACAATAGGGAATTTTGCCCGGCCCAATCGAATATAAAATGGTCCTGGAACCTTTGTGCAGGCAATAATCGCCTTTTCGGTCTCTATCCCATCGGCCGGAACTATTACGGTCATATTAGCCAAACTGCGCATTAAGGCAATATCCTCAATTGCCTGATGAGAGGCGCCATCCTCTCCTACAGAAATACCGGCATGGGTAACGACAATCTTGACATTAAGTTTTGGCCAGGCAATAGAGGTTCTCACCTGGTCAAAAACCCTTGAAGAACCAAATACGGCGAAGGTAGAGGCAAAAACTATCTTTCCACAGGTAGCCAATCCTGCGGCAAAACCTATCATATTTGCCTCAGCTACCCCAAAATTAATAAATCTATCCGGAAATGCCTCACGAAACACAGATGTTCTCGTAGAAGACGAACAGTCGGCATCCAAAACTATTATCTCCTGATTTTCCTGGCCTAATTTTACCAGTGTTTTACCATAGGCGTCCCTTGTCACCATTAATTCAGCCATAATATCTCTCCTTGTTAAATTTTAGTATAAAAGCGGTAGCAGGGAATGCGTTCTTTGACCGTGGTTGTCTCCCGCTGCACTCTATATCATTAATAGACGATACTCCTCATCGAATCTAACTCTCTATATATTCGTCAAACATCTGTTAAAAATCAGATTCCGCTAACTTTTCAGCTATAAAATCCAGTTCAATTACTCCAAGTGTGGGTTTCCTTCTCCCGATGAACGAACTACTATCGACGAGATTCAGGTTTCGCTTTTCTATTGCAACTTGATGTATAAACATCTGACAAATCGAGGTTCCAGGCGTTATTGTAATCGGTATCTCGCCCACGTTTGATAATTCGAGAGTCAAGCATCCGGTGAATCCTGGATGAACTCCCGTTGCAGTGGCAATGGTCAGACCATGGCGACCCCAAGACGAACGACCAATAATGTAAGCAGCAAGATTGGCAGGTAATCTAATCCACTCCATGGTGATCGCAAGGACAAAAGCTCTGGGATGAAGAACAAACCTCTCGCCAAACGCCACATAGTAGGACTTCGTCAATTTATCCTCACTGGGTACATCCGAATTCTTTTCATACACATCGAAAAACCCTGCACGACTGGGCCGATATCCAAGAAACCAACAACCCAGCCGAATATCTACAGAGGCGGCACCGGACTTCTTAAGACCCTCAATATCTATTTGAGGAGTGATGATTAGCGGATCCTCTATATCTGTTGGATTCTCCAGTTCTTTCGCTATTTGATCTGCTTTTAGTATCATGATATTTTCCCTAAACGCTCGTAGATTTCAGTAATCTCCATGCTCTTAAGCATAATATCCCGTAGAACACGGTATCTATTCCCTGACTTGATCTGAGGAACATTCTCCCAAAGATGCTCATCCATGTTACATTTCCAACCTGAATTCACTATATCTACAAGTGAGGCCGACTTTCTGATTGGAACAACCAATTTGCCAAACGATTTGCTAATTTCCTCTACCTTGTCGGGGTCCTTCTTGGGTGCGTCCTTTTTGTTCGCGAAATCCCTTGCCAGTTCGATCAACTCCTTCGCAAGGGAGGTAGACACCACATCAGCAAGTGAGACGAGCAACGCCGTTGTCGGTTCGGCGGGTTCACTTTCCTCTCCGAAGGATAACTCATAGTCCTCTGGAACATCAATTTCCATTTCCTGTGCCGCCTGCACAAGATACGAGACGCGATGCTTAATATCGGGGTAACGCAACGAGCGCTCTCCTGATCTTCCTGGGGACAGTAAATAGGCAAAAGCATACAAAAATGATTCAGCAAAGAGGCGTAATCCAAAGAAGTCGCAGAACATCTCCTCTATCTGAAACAGTGCCCATGTGTAAGCCGGGCGCCAAGTCCTTGAAGTAAATAAGTGTCCAACATCCTCTACATCCTTTTTACTATGTTGCGGATAGAGAGACGAATACTCGCTCCACCGGTTGTCTATCAACTCCTTCAATATACCTTTCTCAATCTGTTTCTCGTACTTCGACGAGAAGCTTTCGTGATTCCAGATAAAATGTCCCAACTCATGCCCCGCAAGTGGGAGTAACAGCGGATTGGAGGATTCTGGGGCAGGTAAGCCGATAAGAACAAATTCGCGCAATCCGGTTATGGCACGGTAGACAAATGGAGAGAACTCCCATTCCGAAGATACGATTAACTTTGTGTCTGCTCCCAATAATATGTGAGCAAGCCGCTGTAGAGGACCGTATACCTCAAAGGCATTGCGAACATTAGTTGCGCGGAGGACAAAACCAAGAATGGGAAGATAGACAGATATTTCGCGGAGAGAATCCCTGCATGCATTGTGGAGTACCGCGATTTGGGTATTTGCTGATGCCTTTTCCAGCACGGACTGATGCCGTGTGAATCTTTCCTCCAGTAAGTTCAAGGTGCTGCGCGGATGTACGTAAGGGAATTCAGATTGCTTTAGATGGTTAATCTCATGGAGAACGGCGGCAACCCGGGCCAGGGCATCTTCTAATATTGACATCTTTACCTCCGAAATGGATGAGACGGGCGCAAGTCGCGAATTGATTCGCTGTAGGCGGCAGCAGATCGAGATAGTGCCACGCAGAAGTTCCGTGCTTGCTCAAGTCCCTCACGATTGTTTTGGGGATTGTCACTCACCAATACTTTTGCTATCTGATTTGCTTTGGCAAGCAAATCCTCAATCTTTTTCAGAGACTCTTTTTTCACGGTCTCAGAAACGGCTTCACCTAAGACTGTGCGAGTAGCCAGATCCATCTGTGAACGTGTAGTACCGCTATCAGAGTCCAGTTCGGTGGACTGCAACAACTTATCAGCCAAACACCGCATTGCTGTTTGATCTTCCGATGTTCCTGCCAATAGATTATCGACGTCAATTGCGACTTCCGCCGCCAAAAATGGAAGGTCAGGATCAAGAACCCTGAGTCCTTGTTTGGGTGACAATGTTGTAGATGACATAATTTATACCTCCTTCTATCTATGTTTATTATATTGATACGCTGTAATCAAAACCCCAATTATCATTGGCCTTTTGACAGCCAAACAGACATTTAACAGCAATTGCGATTTTTCCCCCTCTTATTGTCGTTATTCATCCAAAAAGTAGCCATCTCTTATTCTTGAGACAACCAAAGATTCAATCTCCGTCGGTCTTGTGGACATTATTTATTTTTTGGGGTGTTACGAAAGTAATTTTACCACAAATATTAGACTATGTCAAGAAAAATCTTGCTAAACTGGTAATCCCTCAGTTATCCGTTGTAAAAGGTTCAAGGTTAAAAAGTAAAATCCTTTGTTTCCTACTCCTTATTCCTTGAACCCTAAACCCTATTTCTGAGGCATTACCTAAACTATGTTATCCTATATGTTATCCTAATTCTAAAAGTGCCTTTTCTGCCTTTTCTTTAGTTGGTGCTACCCCATGCCAGCCTACCTTCCCCTCCATAAAGGATACTCCCTTACCTTTAATCGTATGAGCGATGACCATAGTTGGTTGCCCAAATGTATTTTTAGCCTCATTTACTGCCTGGATTATCTGTCTCATATCATGTCCATCGATCTCAATGGTATGCCAACCAAATGCCTTGAATTTATCTGTCACCGGTGCAATATTCATTACCTCAGATACAGGACCATCAATCTGGAGTTTGTTATGGTCCAGGAAGGCACACAGGTTATCTAATTTATAATGAGGGCACGCCATAGCCGCCTCCCAGACCTGTCCTTCCTGACTTTCTCCATCCCCAAAAACCACATACACCCTATAATCCTTATGATTAAGTTTACCAGCCAAAGCCATCCCCCCGGCTACGGATAGTCCTTGTCCAAGTGACCCGGCGGATATTTCTACCCCTGGTGTAGAAAGCATATCCGTATGTCCTTGAAGGGGGCTATCTATCTTGCGAAGTCGCATTAATTCGTATGTTGGGAAATAGCCGGATAACGACAGGACTGCATATAACGCCGGACAACAATGCCCTTTAGAAAGAACAAACCTATCACGGTCAGGCCATTTTGGGTCATCAGGCTTGTGATTCATAATCTTAAAATATAAGGCGGTAATTATATCTGTAGATGATAAAGACCCACCGGGATGTCCGGAACCAGCCTCGGCCAACATCTTTATTATCCACCGTCGGACATCCTTCGCCTTTGTCTCTAATTTTTCAATATCCTTATCATTAAATTCTACCATTTACCCTTTTTACTCCTTTTTAAAAATTTTTAAATCACCAAATATGCCTTTTTCTTTTATGACACAAGTAATCTTCCCATAACCTTTTTCTATTATATCAAATATTTTCATAAAAAGCAAGTAGTTTTTTAAGGTGGGTACTGTAAAATTTGTGGGTAATATCATGATGCCTTCAATTTCTGCCACAAAGGCACGAAGACACAAAGGTTCACTAATATATGAGCAAACGCAACAATTAAATTTTGGAGGGTAGAAAGAGGGTAGCAAGAAGATT
>JASEHU010000007.1 GCA_030018635.1 bacterium | reverse complement strand
TTTTATACTTTTTTAGATGCCTCAGTATAATTAAGCTATAATAGGACACCACCCAATTTTGGATTTTGGATTAAGGATCCTCAATCCAAAATTTTACCTGAATGCTTATGAACTATGAACAGCGATAAAGATGGTTTCTGCCCCATAGCGTTAGGAGTTAAACAATGCTTGAAAAAGAAAAAGAATTGCCTCTAAAGGGCGTTATAAAATCCCTTGGTCTTGTCTTCGGAGACATTGGAACAAGTCCGATATATACACTTACCGTTATATTTCTTCTCACAAAGCCAACACAAGAAAATGTGATTGGTGTTCTTTCTCTTATTGTCTGGACATTAGTTATACTTGTAACGGTTAAATATGCCTGGTTGGCTATGAGCCTTGGCAAAAAGGGTGAGGGCGGGATAATTGTGCTCCGTGAAATCCTTGTTCCTCTTTTAAAATCAAGCAAACGGATAGCATTTGTTACATTGATTTCTTTTATTGGCATATCCCTTTTTATTGGTGATGGTATAATTACCCCGGCCATAAGTATCTTGAGTGCTGTCGAAGGTTTGCTTTTAATTCCAGGACTGGAAAATACAAAGCAAACAAGCCTTATCCTTATTGCCGCTGTGATTGCGATAATATTGTTTGCCTTTCAAAGAAAAGGAACGGAAAAGGTTGCCGGAGTTTTCGGACCTTTAATGTTGCTCTGGTTTTTAGCACTATCCATTTCAGGGATTGTCTCAATATTTCAGGTTCCAGCAGTGGTCAAGGCTATTTATCCATACTATGCCTTTAAATTTCTCATTGAAAACGGTGTGAGCGGATTTTTCGTGCTTTCAGGGGTTATTCTCTGTGCTACAGGTGGTGAAGCCTTATATGCCGATATGGGGCATCTGGGACAAAAACCCATTGTCAGGGCATGGTATTTTGTCTTTGCTGCCCTCTTGTTAACTTACCTTGGACAGGGTGCTTATATCATTGCCCATCCAGAGGCAAAAAACATTCTTTTTGCCATGATATTTCATCAGGTGCAATTCCTCTATGTTCCATTTCTTATCCTGAGCGTCATAGCCACGGTTATAGCCTCCCAGGCTATGATTAGCGGGATGTTTTCCATTATTTATCAAGGAATAACAACCCATATTATGCCTTTGCTTAAGATTGATTATACATCGGCTAAATTGAAATCACAGGTATATATTGGGGTGGTGAATTGGTTTTTGTTGGGAGCCGTTTTATTTATTATGTATGAATTTAAGGAATCACATCGTCTTAGTTCTGCCTACGGCCTCGCGGTTACAGGGACAATGACCTTAACAGGTATTATGATGACCTGGATATTCTGGTTAAAAGGTAAAATCACATCGGCAATTATCTCTTTTTTAGTGACTGTTGTGGCGATAATATTCATGGTATCGAATACCTATAAAATACCTCATGGTGGTTATTGGTCAATTATCCTGGCCTTAATTCCATTTGGCATAATTGTCATTTATACCTCAGGACAAAAAAGGCTTCGTCGAACAATTGAGATGATGGATATTGATGTTTTCCTTAAAAAATATAATCAGGCTTATAAAACAATAAGCAAGATTAAAGGCAAAGCCATTTTTTTCATCATGGGGACAAAGGTTATTCCGCCCTATATTGTTAATACAATGTTCGTTAACGATATAATGTATGAGGATAATGTCTTTGTCTCGATAATTACGCTGGATGACCCTTTCGAGGCTGCAGGGTTTTTTAAAGAGGACCTGGCTGAAGGCATAAGTGTCTTTGAGATACAATTAGGCTACATGCAGATTATTGATGTCCAGGAGATATTAAAACAAGCCGAAATAGAGGCTAAAGCAATCTTTTATGGTCTTGACGATATTGCGACCGGAAACTTTGTCTGGAAGGTATTTGCGATGATTAAGGATTTGACACCATCCTTTGCCCAGTTTCACAAACTCCCCTCACATAAATTACACGGCGTTATCACCCGGGTGGAGATGTGAAGAAGTGAAAAGTGAAAAGTGAAAAGTGAAAAGTGAAGATGTGAAGATGTGAAGATGTGAAGATGTGAAAAGGGAAAAGGGAAAAGGGAAAAGGGAAAAAAAGAAATGTTTCCTGATTTCTCTTCCCTCTTCACTTTTCACTTTTCATTTTTCACTTTTCACTTCTTCTAAGGTGTATAGGCGATAACCTTGTTTCTTCCCCGTTGTTTAGCCTCGTAAAGTGCCTTATCTGCCTTGGCCAATAAATCTTTTTCTGTTTCTATCCCTTGATTTGGATAGGTAGAAACCCCCAGACTGGCCGATAATTGGTGAGGTGTACCTTTGACAAATTCAAGATTAGTTTTGTTGATGTTAGCTCGAATAGACTCGGCTATGGAAAATGCCGTATTCTGGTCTGTTTCAGAGAAAACAACGGCAAATTCATCCCCTCCAAACCGGGCCAAAAGCCCTTTATCGGCAACGGTTTCTTTGATTATATCAGAAATCGTTTTAATCAGGAGATTACCTGCCTGGTGTCCATAGGTATCATTGACATATTTTAATCGGTCAAAGTCAAGCATACTTAAAGATATTTGTTTATTATATTGTTTGGCAAAGGCAAATTCTTTTTCCAGATAGTCTTCGAAGTATCTATAATTATAAACCTTAGTCAATTCATCCCGTTCGGCGAACTCGCGTATTTTAGCAAATAATTTTACCTTCTCCAGGGTCTCTGAGACTTGATTGGCAATAATGGTTAATAATCTTCTTTGTAAGGGGGTAAATGCCTCTTCATTAAAACTACTCAGGACTAAAAGTCCAATTATTTCGTCGCGATGATGTAAATTAGATATAAGTCCACTTTGAAACTTTTCTATCCCGACCCAAAATAATTCTGATGAGGTTCCTTCCTCGGTATGGTAAATTATTTTAAGTGTCTCCTGTGGATTTATCTCAGCCCATTTTTTCTCGACCGTATCTTTAATATTCTGGATGCACTCTTTATTTATATAGCAAACCTGTTTTATCTCACTTATCAGACGAGGGTCATCGACAAGTAAATATGTGCCGGCATGATAGTTGAAAAAGGGTTGAATTTTATCTAGTACCCAGCCAAGAATCTCTTGCGGCATCTTCATTAAAGGAACCTCACGGGAGATACTGTATAAAATCCCCAGTTCTTCTGTTTGTGCCTCTAGTTCCTCCTTTTCTTTGATTAACTCCTCCTTTTCCTTCTCTAATTTTTCTTTTTCTTTAATCAAGGAGTCTGTCTTCTTTGCCTTTTCTTGTAACTGAGTCATCTCGGTTCTTAATATTGTTTTTTCCTTTTCCAATGTGCCGATTTCCTTTAATAATTTCTCCTTGTCTTCTTCTTCTTCCGTTGTCTTTAATTTTTCTTTCAAAAGCTCCTGTTTGACCCTGATTAACTCCTCTTTTACCCGTATCGTTTCCTCTTTTTCTTTTAATTGTGCCTCCAGGTCAACCTTTTCTTTTATAAGTTCTTGCTTAACCTCAGCCACCTCTTCCTTTTCTCTCATTTGTATTTCAATCTCTTGCGTTGCCTTTTCTCTATCTTCACTCTGGTATTTTTTTGCATTTTTAATAGCCACCGCCGCATGGCCACAAATGATAGAGAGTAATTTAAGGTCTGTTTCATTAAACGGTCTTCGTGTTTTCATATTATTAACATTTATGACACCGAGAATTTCATCACCAACCTTTATAGGGGCGGAAATTAAGGATTTAGTGTAGTATTTAGGAGAGCTACTTTGAATATGAAATCGTGTATCTGAGGTAATATCACCTACCAACAGAGGCTCGCCGGTCTTGGCTACATAGCCAACTACACCTTTACCCACCTGTAATTTGGTTTTGGCAATATGATCCGCATCCAGACCAATAGCGGCTTTGATATGTATTTCCTGAGTTTTTTCATCGATTATCATCAAAGAGGCAATTTCGGCATTCATCGCCCGGGCCGTTAAATTTACTATCAGCGGATAAAGTTTCTTGGTCTCTAAGGTTAACATTAGACTACGGGATTCCTCAAAAAGTTTATAAAATTCGGATATAGCCTCGACCTCTCCTTCTTTGCTGGAGAGTTGTTGGTGTTTTATTTTTGAATCTATGGCTAATTGAGTCAACATAGCCACTAATTCTATATCCAATTCCAATGCCTCGACGGTTGTGCTATTGGCCCTGCCAAGACTATCGATGAAGGACTTTGATTCCAAATTAAAGTTTTTAATTATCTGGGCATATTGGTCATGTCGTAAGGCTGAATTTACTATCCCACAACCACCAATTATCCCGATTACATTTTGATTACTCATTATTGGGCAGGTAAATCCTAAAAATCCACCCTGACATGGAAATACAGTAGAAATTTTATTGTCCAGGGCATAGCGGATAGAAGAAACTTGAGTATTATCGCATTCCTTCCTCCCATTTAAGGTAGCGTTTATCATTTTACAATATAATTTCCCTTCCCCTTCACGAAATATAAATTTACTCTCTGAATTAACAATCCATAAGTAAGAAATTCCTATTTTATTAATTAAAACTTGTTTAACCACTTCCCATTCTCTGCTTTGGACGAAATTTTTTAAAATAACATCATAATCCATTTTTTATCCTCCTTGAGTTAATTAAAAGTTAAAAATTATTCTCCTCAACTTTTAACTTTTAACTTTTAACTTCTTATTGTGCCCCTTGTCTTCTTAAAAGAACGAATAAGGTTTTCAGCATGATTTTAAAATCCAAAAAGAGCGAGTAATTATTGAGATAAAGAATATCATAGAGTTGTTTGATTTCTGCCGGGACATCATAAGGGGCATTTACCTGTGCCAATCCGGTAATGCCAGGTCTAACCTTCAATCTCAACCGATAACCCGGGATATTTTTTATAAATCCCTCAACAAATTCAGGTCTCTCCGGTCTGGGACCAACCAGGCTCATGTGTCCTCGCAGAACATTGAAAAAATTAGGCAATTCATCAAGCCGTAATTTACGCAATTTCCCGCCTATTTTAGTTATTCGTGCATCATTTTGGGTGGCTAAGACAGCACCCGTTTTATCTTCAGCCCCAACATACATCGAGCGAAATTTGCACAGATGATATTCTCGGCCAAGATGACCAACCCTTTTTTGAAGATAAAACACAGAACCTCTCGAATCTAATTTAATAAGAATCATAATAATTGGGAACAGGGGTAAAAAGAGAACTAAGACTATGAATGAAATAAGGATGTCTGTCAATCGCTTTATATTTTTATTCCATCCCGAGATAGGGGCTATACTCATTTCGATCAAAGGCACGGCCTCTATCTGGATACTGCCTATTTTACCGGTAACGGCCTCATAGATATCAGGAATAGTCTTAAATCTTACCTTGCTTTCATAAGTTAGGATTGTCCCCCACAATTTCGGATTTGAGGTATGTGATACGGCAACAATTACTTCGTCCACCTTATTTTCTTCAATAACCTTTACCAGGTCATCATAGCCTCCCAAGACATTAACGGTTTTATTTGGAGATAGCTCACCAATGAAACCGAGCAATTCATAACCTGCGTGTGGATGTCTTTTAATCTCGGCGGCAACCGCAAACCCTTTCTCATCTGTTCCTACGATTAAAACCCTTTTAATAGGTTGATATATTTCATTGGCTATAGCTCGCCAGCCCGACAGGAACAAGATATTTATCAACCAGGATATGACAAAGATAGAGGTAGGAAATGTGGCTACGGTACTTCTTATAGTGTAAGTCATGGCCATAACCACCAGCATACCAAATGAGACCGCCTTAAAGATATTATTCTGGATATCATCAACCTTACGCCAGTTATGTAGTCCGAAGGCATAAAGGGCTAAAAGCATAATCAAGGTAACGGGTAAGCATATAGTTTGATATGCCTCAAAATTACCTTGCGGAACATTCCCCTGAAATCTAATCCAGAAGGCAAGGATTATTCCTGAATTGATTAATATTCCATCTAAGGCTAAGGAAATTACTTGGGTTATGGCTGACATTCTTTTTACTCCAATTGATATAATACATTAGAATCTTTAAGATGTCAATATAAATTTTTGGCTTTGGTAAAAATATCTAATTTTTACAGTAATTATTTAGTTGTCAGTAGGTTCAAGGTTGAGGTTAAGGGGTTTGCTACTCAACCTCAACCTTAACATTTGCACCTTGAACCTATTGATAACTAACCTACTTCACAACTGATAACTGAAGGATTACCACGATACAAAAATATAACTTGACATAACAAAAATATGGATGTATAATTATATAAAGGTAGTTGAGTAATTAAAAATTATGAATTAAAAATTAAAAATTGAGGAAGGAGAAAAGAATTTATAATTTTTAATTCATAATTTTTAATTATACGAGGTGATATAATGTGGCGGGATTTATTCCAGATGAAATAATCGAAGAGGTCAGGAATCGGACGGATTTAGTAGAGATAATTTCAGATTATGTTCTTTTAAAAAAAAGCGGTGAAAATTATAAGGGGCTTTGCCCTTTCCATGTGGAAAAAACCCCATCTTTTACGGTTAATCCACGAAAAGGAATATTCCATTGTTTTGGTTGTGGGGTAGGTGGGAATGTTTATTCCTTCCTGATGCAGGTCGAGAAGATGGAGTTTGTCGATGCGGTTAAACGATTAGCCGCTCGGTGTAGTGTCGCTATTCCAGAGGTTTCTGGCTCTAAACAAATTCAAGAAAAAGATACCCTTTATAAAATTAATGAGTTAGCAGGTAAGTTTTACCAGGAGCTTCTGTGGTCACCGTCAGGGAAAAAGGCATTAGATTACCTGAGAGGAAGAAAACTGAACGATGAAACGATAAAGAAATTCAGGCTGGGTTATGCCCCGGATGCCTGGGATAAACTATTGAATATGGCTTCTTCAAAAGGGTATTCGAGGGATAAGATTCAAGAGGTAGGTTTAATATTACCACGCGAAAAAGGGGGGGGCGGTGGACATTACGATAGATTTAGAAATAGGATTATTTATCCAATCATAAACCATTCCAATCAAATAGTAGGTTTTGGGGCACGGGTATTAGATGATTCGTTACCTAAATATATAAATTCGCCTGAGACACCTGTTTATCAAAAAGGTAAAATCCTCTATGGGTTAAGTTTTGCCAAAGATACCATTCGTAAAGCAAACAAGGTGATTATTGTCGAAGGATATATGGATGTTATTTCATTATCCCAGGCAGGGTTTGAAAATGTAGTTGCCACTTCAGGGACTGCTTTTACCCAGGACCAGGTGAGACTGTTAAAAAGATATTGTGAAGAGGTTTATGTTTTATTTGACCCGGATGCCGCAGGGGTTCAGGCTACCCTGCGAGGATTGGATTTGTTGATGGAACAGGAGATGATGGTCAAGGTAGTCTCTTTACCTGAAAAGATAGACCCGGCTGATTTTGTCAGCCGATTTGGACAACAAGAATTCTCAAAGGTAATAGATGAAGCAGAGGATTTATTAGGCTATCGTTTCAATCAATCGCGTCGCGGTGCGGATATTAATACTACCGCAGGTAAAATAAAGGTATTAGAGGAACTTAGACCGACTATTTCAAGGATAGTTAATCCTGTCCAGAAACAGGATTTTATTAAAAAGGTTGCTGAAACACTTCTAGTGGATGAAGAGATAATCTTCGCCGAGCTTAAAAAAAGAGGTAGCCAACAACCGATTTCTTCGATGATCGCCCATTTAACAAAACAAGAAGAGGGAATATCCTTAGCCGAAAAAGGCTTGATTAAATTTATGCTGGAAAATGAGGCGGTGGCACTGGCGATATCTCAAGAAATTAAACCCGAAGATTTCTCGAATCCACTACATCAAGAGATTTTTAAGATAATAATTGATTTACTTGTTCAGAAGAAATCAATTGACTCAAGAATTATTATTGATTTGGTAGAAGGCAAGACAAAAAATTTAATCACTTCACTTTTACTTCAAAATGATGTTATTATAGATAAGGAAAAGTCTATTAATGGATATATTAAAAAGATAAAAGAACATGTTCTTAATAAAAGAAAATTTGAAATTCAACAGACTATTGCCAAACTAAAAGAAGATGATGATAGACTGTTGGATTTGCAACGGCAGTATCAGGACTTAGACCGTCAAATCAGCAAGGGTTATCCGCAATAGGTCGCTTAAATAAAGATAATTAAATATCATTGGCAAAATTAGTAAGGGAAGAAAATTTTATGACTAACCTCACTCAGTCTAATGAACAATTGACTATGTTTAACACTTGTGAGTTTCCATCTTATGAAGAGATAAAGGAGGCTTATACTAAGGGATTTGAAAGAGATGTTGTAAATTTGCGACAAGAATTAAAAAATGAAATTCCCAATACTACTTATTTAACACATGCTATTCATAATGTTTATCCTGCTAAATTTATTCCACAGGTTCCTCGTTTTGTTATAAAAAAATTCAATCTGAAAGAGAAAATAATTTTAGACCCTTTTGCTGGGTCAGGGACAACAGCTGTTGAAAGTATATTAACCGAGAATAGCAATATATCTAATGATATCAACCCCATAACAAGATTTCTAATAGATATCAAAACCCTAACGCTTAATCCCAGAGATTATTTTATTTATAAAAATCAATTGAATCATTATATAGAAACAATATTTAAAACCAACTCAAAATTCATTCCAAAATGGGAAAATATAGATTATTGGTATCCTGAAAATATACTGTTCACATTAACAAAAATCTGGGCAGGTATTTATAATATTGATGAAAATGAAAGTCATATCAAAAATATTCTGAAGGCAAGTGCACTTTATCTTTCAAGAAAATATTCTTACGGGGAAGATGAATCGCCAAAACTATTTAAATCAAAAGAAAAGATAATAAAAATTAAAGAACTCATTAACAAGTTTAATGAGATGGGCGAGGATTTAATGAAATATGAATTATTAAAAAAGGCAAACCAATATTTGGAATGTATTATTCAATTTAATTTAAGTACAAAAAGGGAGTTTAAAAAAATAGATTCATTAGATAACAACAAACAACAATTTTTGATGGTTTTTAATAACAGCATCGAAAAATTAGAGCAAAATTTGCCTGAAGAAATGATTGATTGCATAATAACCTCTCCTCCCTATATTTATGCTCAAGAATACTTTCGTTCTACAAAAATAGATATGTTCTGGTTAGATATGATAAATGATGAATCTATAAGGTGTTTGACAAAAAAAGAGATAGGGCAGAAAATTAAGCCATTTTGCGATTTCTCTGACGAACTTTTAAGAATAGAATCGTATAGGAGTACTTTTGAAACCATTAAAAATCTTTCTCTGAATTTCAAAACAAAGGAGAATATTTTCCGTTTCAGGTCATATTTTAATGATATGTTATATTTTGTGAAATTATCTAACAGATTATTGAAAAAGAAGGGTATCCTGGCAATTTTTATAGGAGAACCAAAAGTATTTGGATATCCTGTAAAGGTTAAGGATATAATATCAGAAATGGAAATACAAAATAACTTCAGGATAAAATATACTTTTTTTGATATCATAAAAAGTAGGCACCTTTCAAAAAACCGACTCAATGACAATCCAGAAGGAATAGAAGGTGAATGGTTAATTATAGGAGAAAAATTGTGAAAATAATTTTGAATAAAACGGAATTAAATAGTAAATCAAAAATCAGAGCAAAACTAGAGCAGTTTCTCCCCTCATTTAAAAATGTATCAAGATATTACAATGAGGATGAAATTTTTAGCCTCATTCTTTCCGCAATTAGAATAAATGAGGCAAATATCATTAATATTGAGAAAATTAAGAGTAGAATATATTATTACATAGATATTGAAAAAATTAAGAATTGGATAGAAACGAAACTTGTCCCAAATACAATTCAAATAGATGTAGATGATAAAGAACTTTTAAATCTCCTAATATTTTCTTTGGCAATGCCTTACAAGATGCTAAAAGGTGAAACAAGAGCAACTATGAGCGAAAAAACAAGACGAGGAAAAGGAAGAGATTTCGAACAAATTTTTTCTGATACATTTGTTGGGAAGATAGGAGAAGTTGTTTTTAAACAATTTGCAAAACAAAATTTTGGAAAAGATATTATTTTAGATTGGAAAATTAGTAGAGAGATTGGATCTTTTAAATCAGATATAGTAGGTTCAAAAAAAATAGTCAGTATAAAATCTACCGACACTCTTGAAAGTATTTGGGCTGAAGCCCCAACAAATGCAGATTATGGAATTTTAATTAAAGTTTCTTTACCTAAAGATTTTTTCATGAAAATTCTTGCTCATATAAGTAGTTTGGAGAAACTCCTAAATTTTGTTAAAGAAAAAATTCAGAAAGATATAACTTCAGATGGAACAATGGATCTTGTAAATTTTATAAAAGAAACTGCATATAGTGAAAAAATGATAATTAAAGCTTTTACCTGTGGCTTTTTCAAAACGTTTGATTCTACTTTAAAGCACCAGGGAGTTAAACTTACTTATCTCGGTGGTGAATTTGAAATTTATGAAGAAAAACATATTGTAACATGCGAGGGATTAAAATATTTATATCAAGAGTGGAATAATTTTTTTAATGATATATTTTCATAATCTGGTATGTTTTTAAAAGGTTTTAGACCATTTAAAAAATACGAAACTACAGATACTTGAACGCTTACAAACAGAGGAATAGAAGGAGGTAAGATTTAAGATTGAAGAAGCGGCAACTAGCAGAAGAAATCGAACAGATTATTGAATTAGGAAGAGCAAAGGGAGAATTATCTTATGATGAGATAAATGAAATGCTTCCAGAGGAGCTTTCTCCGGATCAACTTGAAACCCTTTTTTTACAATTAAGTGAACAGGAAATAGCTATAGTAGATGAATTTTCAGAGGAAAAAGAGGAAAAAGAGGAAGAAGGGAGAAAAATTCCACTTGAGGTTATGGAGGCAGAGGTACTTGTAGAAGACCCGGTAAAGGCTTACTTGCGAGATATAGGAAAGGTGAATTTACTTTCATCAGACGAAGAGATAAAAATGGCGATGAAAATGGAATTAGGCTGGGAAAAATTAAGCACCGCTGTCATGGAAAGCGGTATAATCATACAAGAATTAAGAAGAATCGTTGTTTTATTGGATAAAGGCAAAAAAAGCATGGGTGAGATTGTTGAGGATGAAGAGCAAGAAGAATTATCTCCAGCAAAGAAAGCTCGTCTGTCAACTCAAATTAAGGGTTTGTTGAGTAAGGTAGATAAGGAAAATGGGAATAGAAGAAAAGAAAGGATTAAAGTTATTTTAGAAAGGGCAAACCTTCACCGAAATTTAATCCAGGGAATTGCCAATAAGATAAAGAGAATAGCTCATAATATCGTCCAGGTTAAAGAAGAGATGTCTGTTCTGGAAGATAAATTAAAAAATGTTGTTGATGAACAGGAAAAGGATGAACTCAACAAACAACTCAAGTCTTGCTATCGAAAATTCAAGCGATTTGAGTCTGATACAATGGAAGAATTTCCTGAAAAAATCATGGAAATCAATAAAGAAATTCAGGAAGGGGAAAGATTGATTGCCCAGGCTAAAGAAGAAATGGTCAGTGCCAATTTAAGGTTAGTCGTGAGTATCGCTAAAAGATATATTAATTGGGGACTGTCATTCCTTGATTTAATTCAAGAAGGAAACCTGGGATTAATCAAAGCCGTTGAGAAATTTGAATATAAAAAAGGATATAGATTTTCTACCTATGCTACCTGGTGGATTAGACAGGCTATTACCAGGGCTATTGCCGACCAATCAAGAACTATCCGCATTCCGGTGCATATGGTAGAACAAATAAATAAAGTAGTTAAGGAATCAAGACGGCTGGTGCAAAAATTAGGTCGCGAACCATCACCAGAGGAAATTTCAAGCCAATTGGATTGGTCGTCAAATAAGGTTCGAGGGATTTTACGAATTGCTCAAGACCCAATTTCTTTAGAAACACCAATAGGAGAGGAATCCGATAGCCACTTAGGAGATTTTATAGAGGATAAATCTGCGGATTCCCCTGTACTTATTACTACCTTTGCCTTATTACAAGACCAATTGAAAAAGGTATTAAAAACACTTTCTTTCCAGGAAGAAAAGGTATTGCGACTCCGATTTGGGTTAGAAGATGGTTATCCCCATACCTTAGAGGAGGTAGGAGAGAAATTTAATGTGACCAGGGAGAGAATTCGCCAGATAGAATCTAAGGCGTTACGCAAACTACGCCATCCGACTCGTAGTAGAAAACTAAAGGATTATTTAGAATGAACTTGAGTGGGCTTCAGGGCTCGTCAAAGTCAAATAGAATTTCATGATTTGAGCCAAACTTTTTTCCATAGCGAAAAGTAGGTAATCTGGGATGGTTCACTTTAGTTTGAAAGATTGCGGTTAAAAATTGGAAATTAGAAATTGGAAATTAGAAATTGGGGAGAAAAATGAAAACCTAATTTCCAATTTCCAATTTCTAATTTTTAAAAGAAATCATAGTAAAAACGATAAAATGAACCGTCCCGGTAATCTTCATTTTTTATCTCATTGCCTTGAGAATTTCCTGTCCATGTCCGGCAGAGCCGAGCACCTCTTTATTTTTGCGTTTAATCAATTCAATTAATTCCTGGCGAGCCGGTCCTAAATATTTACGGGGGTCAAACTCCTTCGGATTTTCAGCCAGCATCTTACGCACAAGGGCAGTAATAACCAACCGTCCATCAGAGTCAATATTAACCTTGCAGACGGCACTTTTTGCCGCTTGCCGTAATTGGTCTTCCGGCACTCCTACATTCCTTATCAGCAGGTATCTTTTAATCTTCTTTATTTAAGATATTTTTTTCCTTTATTAATAACCATACAGCATAAATAAGAAATGTACTCTGAACAAAGATTATGATAAGATTAGAAAACCCTGCTGGTGCACTGGGAGGTGATATCAGTCCTTCGGAACATTCATTAATTAACCATAAGAAGAAACACGCTACTCCTAATACTAATAGTTGCTTAACAATTTTTAATTTACCTAATTTCAGAAAGAAATTTGCTATTCCCCATAACAATGTTATAATTAGTGTCGTAATTCCAAATGTTGTTATATTAGGTAAACTCTTTAACTTTATCCCAAGAAAGGTTTTATTCAATTTATTCTTCCTCTTTATGTGAAATATAAGAGAGACTCAGAACTATTATAATAATGAAGAGTGTCCAAAAAATAATCATACCCCACAAAAGATTGTTATTTAACAATTCTTTAATGTATTCCCCCCACTTGGTAAGTTGTAATAATCCACTTATACCTATCAATCCTATAAGTCCTATAAATATTTTTGGAATTCTTTTGCTTTCTTTTTGTATTCTATTCATTTTCACAAATTCTCTAATATCATTGTATAATCTATCAAGTATGGTCATTTTGCTTAAAATTATATCCTGAAGTTCTTTAATCCTAAATTCTTCCATACCTTTCTCATATAACTCATTTAATGTACCACCTGCTCGTCTAAAGGTTATTGGGTCTTCTAATGATGTTGATAAAATTTTTTTCCATTTGATAATATCTGAGAATATCTGTTGAAACTTATCTGACTTTTTCTTCGTTTCTATCAAACCATACATCTTATTTATTTCATTATCCAGAATAGCATTAATAATTATGTATGAGTGCCATCTCATTCGAAGTAGTTCTATTGTCTCTATTAATGGTTCTAATAGTCTATAAGAATATTCTCTCTCTGTCTCTTTTGCACATCTATACATATATAAACAAGAACGATTGTATAAAGTCAAAAAACTTTTAGAATCTATTGACAAATTTACTAGTGGAGAAAGGTATTCTTTTAGGAATTTCTCATTAATAGTCTTACTATATACGACTCGAAAGATGCCAGCGACTTCTGTTTTGAATTTTTCGACTACTTCACAAATTGGCTTTTCTTCATCTTCCTGTATTCCAATAGCAGTTAATATATAGGGATATTGAAATTTTATCTCTTTATCATCTACAAGGAGAGATTCATCATTTTTACCAAAAGATCTATCACGGTCTACCCAATTAAATTTTTTCTTTTGCATCTGTTGTGCAATATAACTCATACTATTTTCAAATAAGGTTAATAAAGTTTGTGGATGCAGAGTTTCTTTATCTAATGGGTCATCAAAGTGAAGAGGAAAATCATATCTATCCATTCTGCAAATTTGGATAATTTTCTCAATTGGTAAATTGTTGTTCTTAACTGAGACTTCAATACGAAGTATCCCTATACCAGAAGGGTATATTCTCATACTTCTCTTAAAATCTCCTTTCCATACCATTTCTCCTAATGGAGTTTGTTCCCATCTTATATGTTGGTCAAGGAGATCAGGGAATTCAATACTCAGGTATGGGTTATAAACATTCAAGAATGAACCACTCCCAGTTTTCTTTATAGAAACCCCTTTTATTATCTCGACTTTTTTCATCTTAACTTTTTCACGAAGACTATTATCAAGAGAGTCTTTAACCTCATCAATTTGTGGATTATCAAGCATAAAAGTATAAAGAAAATGTACTGTAAAATTTTCTATTTGAAACTTTTGTTCTGACATATTTCTCCTCCTTTACAACTCCTTATTCTGTAAGAAATGCACTTGCAGATATTGTATCGCCTAACCCAACAGTTAATTTTGGTTTTGCTATAACACGGGTTGGAACAAAGATTAAATTATAATCTCCCAATTTAGTAATACCTGTTTTGTAAAATTCCTTATTAGTCAAAAGATGATTTCCTGTTAATCTCATTTGTTTAAATCCAGCATCAGATATTGGTACGGCTAAACCTTTCTGTAACTCTTCTCTTTTAATAAATCCTTCTTTAGTTCGATAAGCTGCTAATATTGAGGCGAATATCAATCCATCTCGAACATCTTGAGGATTTCCATGCTCATCCTTTGTTAAACAAATATAATATCCTAAATTGTGCAAGTGGATTCTACTAATATTTGTTTTTTTCATCAGCTTATTTAGTCCTTCTATAAAGAAAGTGGCAGAGTTATTATCCGCAACCTTTTTACTAAGTTCATTTTCTCCTATAGCCTCTAATAAGGAAGAAATTTCAACTTCATTCATACCGATACTATCTACGATTGGGAAAATATATTTAACTATCCCTTGCCTGATTTTAAGGCTGGAAATAGATGCTAATTCATAATGAATCTTTATATCTGATTTTTTCCGCTTAATTTCTTTTAGATATTCTGAAAAAGGTAAAAGATAATCTCTATAAGTTGAACCATCTGGATATTTCTCAGACAGCAAATGAAGACCTGAGAGAACCATATGACTTATGGAATTGATTCTTTTAAATAAACCTTGCTTAAAGGTATCTGTTATCTGAAGTTTATTATTGGGTGGATTCCATGCTGCAATAAATCTATTATTCCGCAAGGTCTTTATAGACATCCCATTAAAAGATATACATAGTCCTTTCGGATATTCAAACCCCCAATGTAGCGTATCTTGTTTCAACCCCTTATAGCACTCATAAGGATGTTTTAATATGTACTTTTTATCTTCTTTAATTATTGTATATAAGTTGTTATCATTATTAAACAAAGTGGCAAGTTCTTGACTTAATGGATTAGCATAGACAATAATCTTCTTAAATCCTAATGGTGAAAGAGAATTAGCAATATTACCCGAAGTTCCTCCTAATCTTAGTTTATCATAACCCAAATTTTCTATAATCCATTTATGAATATCCTCGGTTTGAATCATCAATTGTAATCCCTGATTTCTCTCCATAGAAGTGAACAGACCTATAAATATATCTTCCACTGAATTAATCGTTTGAGGAACAGTTCCCCATTTCCTCTTTATCTTCTCTTTTAACTCTGGATTGTTATTAATTAATCTTTGAATATCTGAAAATTTAACTTTTTTAAGTCCATCTATAGTGGAATGAAATCCCAGGACAACATCGCCTAATTTATCAATCTGTTCTAAACTGATGGGCAAAGTTTCCCTATAAATCTTATTCCATATTCTTTCAATATTTATTTGATTTATCCTCATTCAAAGTTAAGAACCTCTTTATAATCAGGGTCAAAACTCATTTTCTTCTTCATTCGTTGTTCTCCAGCATAAACCCAGAGATAATAGAGTGAACATCCTGGCGTAGCCGCAACTACATGATACCCTTTAGGAATTATCACTGTATCATTATCTTCCACTGCATATATTTCATTTAATGTGTTATCTTTTGAATAAACCCTCATTATTCCAAATCCACGCTTTGGATTTAGTTTAAAGAAGTATAATTCCTCCATCGCTATTTCATAAGGTAAATTGTTAATATCGTGTTTTTGAGGTGGAAAAGTTGACCAGTTGCATGGAGGAGTGATTGTCTCTCCAATAATTAACCTTTTAGCATTAATACCTATATCAATTATATCATAGAGATATCTCCTCCAGTTATCTTTTCCCACTGTTCTTCTCTTGATATCTTCAGGAGTAATTAATATGGGGAAACTTTCTAAATCGGAGGGAGATTTACATATCGCTATTTCTACATCTTCTTCACTGATTACTTCATACTGTGAATTACACGGTATATAGATTCCATACGCTTTATCTTCAAAAACATTATTTCTCTTTCCTACTGATTTCCATAACTGTCCCGGACATTTGACAGTGCACTTTCCGTGCAAAACAATCATACCCATTTCAGTATTTTTAGTCTCTTCCCTAAAAGATTGACCTTTATTCAGACTTAAAATCCCAAATTGAAGATAATGCAAATTCTCATTATCTTTATCAATTATAGGGAAATAACCATTGATTTGAGAATATTTATACAGCAAATTCATTTTTTTGTTTAATGCCTTTAATTTTATGCTTTACCTGATGAACCAAAAAGTTTCATCTTAACTCTAACAGTTTCTTTTACTGCTTCTCTGGCTGGTCCACAAATCTTGCGTGGGTCAAATATGTCAGGTTTAGTGAACAAAATTTCTCTAATAGCAGTTGTAAAGAATAGTCTTATGTCAGTATCAATATTTATTTTGGTTATCCCGTTCTCTATTGCCTTTTTTATACTTTCTTCTGGTACTCCTTTAGCGCCTGGAAGGTGTGCTCCATACATGGTTGCTTTATTAATAACCTCTTCTGATACCCCTGAAGCACCATGGAGAACCAAAGGAATATTAACTGCATGTCTAATTGTTAGTATTCGTTCGATATCTAAAATAGCATCTCCTTCAAATTTATATGCCCCATGAGATGTGCCTACAGCTACAGCTAAGGCATCTACATCTGTATCTGTTACAAATTTCACAGCTTCTTGAGGATCAGTTAAACAAGCATCTTTTCCTAAAACTATTACATTATCTTCAATTCCTCCAAGTTTTCCAAGTTCTGCCTCTACTGTTACTCTTGCTGGACGAGCAGCCTTTATCACCTCCTTTGTAATTTCAACATTTCCTTTAAAATCAAGGTGAGAACCATCTATCATAACTGAGGTGAACCCACTTTTAATACATTGTAATGCAATATCAATACTTTTCCCATGGTCTAAATGTAGAGCTGCAGGTATTCCAGATTCTTTCGCTCCTGCTTTAATCATCGCTATAAGGTAGTCCATCCCCATATATTTTATAGCAGTATCAGAACACATAATTATAAGTGGTGACTTTTCCTCCTTTGCCGCATTAAATATGGCTTGAGTAATCTCCATATTATTGGTATTGAATGCCCCCACCGCATACTTTTTAAGATACGCATCTTGTAAAATTTCTTTCATTGGAATTAAACTCATATTTTTTTACCTCCTAATTTTGTTTTATATTTTTTTCAAATCTTATCTTTCCCTTTTAAACTCTTTCCCCTTTTTCAGCTGTCTGTTTTGTAATTTCGAATTCTTCGATGAATTTTTTATTCCGAGCAATAAATGCCGTGACTACAGCGTAATTATCTCCTTCATAAATCTCGAAATTCAAATGGCGAAACATATCAATATATTTATTTTTCTCCTCTTGCTTACACCCTACACAAAATGCCAGTGGATGATTTTCATAGAATTGATCCCATGAAAATTCGTTATCCAAAATGAAATGGCACTTGCCCACAACTATTTCGCAATCTATCTTATCTCCAGTAATGAAAATCATGAGAGGAATTTGGGTTGCATACAAAAACCTCTTGAAAACTTTATTGTGGTAACTACCAACATGTGGTCCAAAACATCTCATTATCTCTTCCTTGACTTTGTTTTTCTGCTCATCAATTAGACCATTTTCGTCTTCTGGGTTAAATTTGATTTTGTGTTCCTTACTCAATTGCAATCCTGAAGTGGCACCCAAAAGAAGTACTGGATTTTTCATTCTGCTTATTGTAATGGGATCCTCTAATAATTTTTTAATATTCTCTTTAGCTTTATTATCTATTGGTGGTAAGGTATAATTTGGCCTTTGATCACCTATTTCTGCAATACTGCCATAAGTGGCTCCATATGTATGTTCTGGTGGTCCCCATGGAAAAAGTGCACAAGGAACTCTTGCATTAAGCCAAAATTGTAAATACACAAGGACATTGTTAGTACTAATTAAGTTCTTGATACTCTGGTTTTGTTCTATACTTAACACCGCCATAAATTGCGATTTTGTTTTTGATAAAATGTAGTACCATATCTTCAGTGTTTTGATTAAACCTTTTTGTCTTTCTTGCCGATAAGTATAAAAAGAGGCAAGGAGGTCAAAATGATTAATATCGAATTCACTAAAGGAGAAATTCAATCTTTGGATTACGAACGGTATCATTATCCCCATCCCCGAGTTCAGCGTAAAATGGAAGCTCTCTGGCTAAAGAGCCATAAGTTGCAACATAAGGAAATATGCTGTTTAACTGGTGTTTCGTCCAATACCCTGCAAAGCTATTTTCGAGATTATCAACAAGGAGGCATTGAAAAGTTAAAAGAATTAAATTTTTACCAACCTCAAAGTGGGTGTGGCTACTTTTGGACGACGGCCAAAATAGGCCTCCACCTCCCTTTTGGGTGTTGCCTTTCC
>JASEHU010000079.1 GCA_030018635.1 bacterium | reverse complement strand
ATTGCGGCTGTCCATTACAATCGGCAAAGGGTTTACATTCGTGCAGTGTTAAAACACGATGAATATGATAAAAATAAATGGAAGGAGTAACTAATGTTGACAGAAGTGAAAACTACTGAACGCGTCTGGACGATGTTATCTCCAGTCGTATTTTTTCCTCACAGTGAAAGTGAGTATCAACGGCTCGTAGATTTACTTGATAAGTTGATTGATATTGTAGGTGAAAATGAAAATCATCCCTTGTCTTCATTGATGGAGGTAGTTGGTGTGCTAATTGAAAA
Source organism: bacterium (assembly GCA_030018635.1). Taxonomy (GTDB): domain Bacteria; phylum UBA9089; class CG2-30-40-21; order CG2-30-40-21; family SBAY01; genus SBAY01. The sequence continues at coordinate 8,171 of JASEHU010000079.1, read as the reverse complement.
GTATGAAGACGAACATGTTCCAGAATTGACTGAGAGTATAAGTGGTGTTAGATTCGAAAGTAGAATTAACTCGATGAAGATAGAAAAAAGTGGAAACACAGCGGAGTGAATCTTTTACCTGACCAATCAATGAAGCGGATTCGCTTCGCTCACCACTTATTTTATCGTTAGGTGCATAGATAACTAAGAATAAAGGAGGTTTATCAAAAATGGATTGGGGAATGAAGAATCGGTTATCACAATTAATTCAACCGGATGGGCGGTGTTTTTTCATGCCTATTGACCATGGATATTTTCAAGGACCTACCAGAAAACTTGAAAAGCCGGAGGAAACTATTAAGCCGCTTTTCCCTTATTATGATGCGTTATTTGTTACCAGGGGGGTATTGCGGGCTTGCATAGACCCGGTCAACACTAAACCAATTATTCTCAGGGTATCTGGCGGCACAAGTATGGTCGGAAAAGACCTGGCTAATGAAGAATTGACTACCTCGATGGAGGATGCGGTTCGCCTTAATGTTGCCGCCGTAGGTATCTCTGTCTTTGTCGGTAGTGACTACGAACAGCAAACATTATTGAACTTAGCCAAACTTGTGAACGAAGGTGAGAAATATGGTATCCCGGTAATGGCCGTTACCGCGGTGGGTAAAGAACTTGAGAAACGGGATGCACGCTATCTGGCGTTAGCCTGCCGTATTGCCGCAGAATTAGGGGCTAAGGTGGTAAAAACCTACTGGTGTGAAAACTTTGAAAAGGTAGTTAACGGTTGCCCTGTGCCTGTGGTTATGGCTGGTGGACCTAAGGTAGAAACTGACCGTGAGGTCTTTGAGTTTGTTTATGATGGTCTGCAAAAAGGGGCAATTGGCGTCAATTTGGGTAGAAATATCTGGCAAAATGAACATCCTGTGGCAATGATTAAGGCCCTGCGAGCCATCGTCCATGAAAATGTTACCGTAGAGGATGCGATGGAGATATTTAATACCAGGTAGCGGGGTTGGGGGAACATAGGATTTATATGACCTATCTGACTTATTCCCCAATCCCTTTCCCTTAAAAGGAGGATGGAGGCTATGATAACTAAAAGACTAATCCTTACTTTAGTATTATGGTTATGTCTAATGAGTAACGGAGAGGCAAAGAATGTGGCTATATTAGAATTCGAGGATTTCTCTTCTCCGCTTAATCCTGCCGGACTCCAGGCCTCACAGGATTTAGTTAGATATACCCTTTCAAAGGAGTTTAAAATCATTGACCAGGAGGTAATTAAAAGAGTATTTGATTTGTCCGCATTTAAAAAAATGGGGGTAATTACTAAGGATAAGGCCTATTCCTTAGGCAAATTATTAGACGCAGATATATTAGTTGTCGGCAATTATCAGGTTTTGAAAAAAGACTCCTTGCTCATAAACACCTCATTTATCAATACTCATTATGAAGACATTCCTGATGGAGATAAGCAAATTCTTGGGTGTTTCGAAGGGGTTTTTAGCTTAGAGGGCAGGGTTAAAGAGATTTCTAAAAAGGGAATCTTTATTGATATAGGGGCAGGGGCAGGATTAAAGTTAGGGGATAATTTTTCCCTTATCCGAAATAATAAGCCAATCGGTACCTTAAAGATAGTTAAAGTAGATAAGGAATCCGCAGAGATATTTCCTACCACAGAGGTAAAAATAAATGTGGGCGATAAGGTAAGAAAATTTCTTTATGCCTTTGAACCCAAAACTACAAGGCATTTAATTGTCAGTCCGACACCACCGGCACAAGAAATAGAGATTGAGGGAAGAGTCATTGGGAATAGTCCTTTAGTCGTTAAAAACATACAAAACAAGGAAATAACCCTGAGGATAAGTAAATTGGGCTATAAACCTGAATTGGCCAATATAAGTTTCTATGATTATCCAATGTTAAATCTTTCCCTGATGTTGTTTAAATCTGCCCAGGAGGAAGAGGTAAAACATATCGTTATGGGCTCTGTTCTGGTTACATCCGTTCCTTCATCGGCCTATGTCTATTTGGGTAAAACCCTCAAAGGAATGACCCCTTTACTTATCCCCAACCTACCTACCGGTGTGTATCGAATTAATATTGGGAAGCCGGGATATGAAACCGTTGAGCAGAGCGTCATCGTAGAAGGGGTTGGACAAAAAAAATTGGATGTTAAACTCAAATTCGTCCTGCCATCGCTACCCCCTAAAGAGCCACCATCAGAATTACTGACCGTTCAAACACCACATTTACTAAAGGAGAGTGAAATAGATATTGGTTTAAAATATCCCGAAGGGTTTATTCTTAGATTGGCTTCACCCATAGAAAATTTAGAGATGCGCATTGCTGGATTAGGAATTGGGGTGAAACATGCCCTGTCCAAGAATTTTGCCTTAGACTTTTATTATCAAACTTATGATATGCGAAAGGGTGAAAAGGAAAAAAGTAGTGGCGTTTCAGTGCTTATGGGTAGCCCTGTTAAACTTCCATCTGGACCTTCTGAATATTATCTGGGGACAGGGTTATTAAAAAAAGAGTCGCATAATGAATTACGATATTTTGGTGGGGTAATGAGTCAATTAACCCGTGACTTGTTTTTGTTGCTTGAATATGATAAAATCGATGGTTATGGGCTGGGGATACGCTTTCCATTAACCCCTCAACTCGAGTTTTTAACAGGCATAGGCAAAGAAAACGGTGATTTCCGATACGATATGGGGATATTTTTTAGAGGAGAAGGGGAAAAAGGGGGAAAGGGGGAAAGGGAAAGGAAACCACAAAGGGCAGGGAGTAGGTAACAAGAATCATTCCGAACACGATTGAATCTGACCTCAATCTACACCCCTTATGCAACTTCCAATCTGAGATGTCTCCCAAGTGCATGTGCAAACTTCTCAAGGATAGAAAGTTTAACATCCTCGGCGCGATTTTCGATTTTGGATATGACAGCTTTCTTCGTGTGAAGCTTACTGGCAAGTTCTTCTTGCGTAACACCAGATTCTTCTCTAACCTGCTTAAGAATCACTCCTATTTTGAACTGTTCATATCCTGAGTCGAATTCACTTGCGAATTCAGCATCTTGTGTTTTTCGTCTCTCAATATACTTCTGCAAATCACTCATTTTTTCTTCCTCCGGAAATAGTCCTTTTTTCTTTCTTCGGCAAGTCGAATTTCTTGCCGTGGTGTCTTTCGCGTTTTTTTCTGAAACGCATGAGTCAAAACCAACAACTTTGAGCCGTCAAAGAACCCAAGAAACCGAAAGATATTTGAGCCAACCCTGACCCGGATTTCCCACAATTCATTAGTACTTGACATTTCCTGAAAATATTGCGACGGAATGATGTCCATGTCTTCGATAAGTTTCAAAACCCAAGCAGCTTTCTGTGCCTGCCTGGACGATAACGTGTCCAAAAATTCATCAATAGGACTCCGTCCAGTTGCTGTTTTATAGAATATAATTTGTCTCACCATGATTTATATGTTAACACACAAATTAGACTCTGTCAATCTGAAAACTAAAGATTTTATGACCACTTTGCTTTAACTAAACATTGAATATGTGGTCAAAAAGATCAACCTTCGAGGCGTCCGGATGGGTCCTGACTTCAATCTCAATGCCATATTGAGTGGATAATTGCCGAAATATTTCGATTTCTTTCTCATTCATAGAAATAGATGGGAATATCTGCTTACGGTCAGGGGTAAATTTCATTACACCTACATTTATATGTTTGATTTTCACCCCTTCCTGAACCAATCGCAAGACATCATTTGGATTACCTACAAGTAACATCGTTACCTCTGATTCGAATTTTCCTTGTTTGATTGATTCAGCCACCTCTTTAATAGGAAGAATAAACGCCTCTATCCCTTCGGGTGTGGCTAATTTCATTAATTTCTTTTGCATTTCATTGGCGGCTACCCTATCATTGGCCACTATAATCTGCGTACATCTTATAGCCCTTACCCACCCTACGGCAACCAAACCATGAATAAATCTATCATCAATTCTAACTAAATCTATACTCATAGTTAAAGGAATAGGTAATCAGGTAATCGGTTATCAGGTAATCGGTTATCGGTAAGGGAAATGCAATAAGCACCTTACCGATTACCTGATAACCATTTACCTGATTACCATTTACCTATTCCCTATTATCCCCCTTTTAACATTTCTCTTAAATCCACGATGTTTTTTATAGATGAGTCCTTCGCCCTTTGAAGGATATAGTGGACATCTTCGTTTTGATGAGTAATAAGACTGATAATCATAGGTAAGTTCACTCCACAAATAACCTCAATTCCATCTTGAGCAAGGAATTCACCGGCAACCCTTGAACAACTCCCATGAAGCAGATCCGTCAATAAAACTATGCCTTTTCTCTTATTTACTTTTTCAATTGCCTTTGAAATCTTTAGAGATAATTCATCCAATCCTTCATTTTGGAAAAAGGAGACAGTTTCTACATTTTCACATTTTTTACCAATTATCCACTCTGCGGTTTCAATAAGTTTAGCACCTAATTCACCGTGCGTAATAAGTACTATGCCAATCATTTTTATACTTCCTGTTTGGTAAGCATTCAATCTTACAGTAGTCAGCCTTCAGATTTTATGCCCTACATCCACTATCCATTTTTTCTCTTAAGGTAGTTTTTGAAATCCGTATTGTTCAAAATGCTTATCAAATGCAAATGCCACTGTTGTGTTGTATTTCTCCATCAAAACAAAACTAACACAATCTGTAAAGCTAAATTCTTTATCTTTATACTTTACAAATAATTCCCATCCCTTTTCTTCCAATTCCTGCGTGATGTGGATTATTTTTAAAGTTTTACTACTTTTTACCTTATTGCCAAATTTAATAGCAGAATCATATCCGAGCCTATTTTTCATCAAAGTAAGTGTTTCATCAATAATATAACTTGATGTAATTAAATAAATACTCTCATCATATCTAATCTTTTCTCTATAGTCTATCGCAGATTTATGATCTTCATCAGAAGTATCTTCAATTGCATAAAAAGCGCTTGTGTCAACAAATTGCAGCATATTTAATCACTAATCCTTTTCATATAAATACTTATCATGGTTTCTCCCAACATCAGTCAGACCACTTCCTTTAGTATTGATAACTTCAAAAAAAGAATCATTAAATCGTTCAAATTTCCTTTCAATAGATCCCTTAATGACCTCAAGTAATAAATCTTCTGCTCTGCGATTTTCTTTTTCAAGCAAAATGTCAATCTTTCTATTTACTTCTTTTGGGATTTCTAATTCTACTACATTACTCATCTTTTATCTTCACCTCCTCTTTAGTAAGCGTTCAGGTATCAGGTAAAGAGAGAGACATCAGAGAAAAACTTTCCTTTCCTAACTTTTCTCTTTACCTGACTGCTGATACCTGACACCTGAACGCTTACCAATTTCTAATCAATTTCGCAGGAGAACTTTTGGTTAATAGGTGCTATAACTTACACTCATCCAAAGCAACCCCAGTATCACTAAGTCCCCAATTCCCAAGATTGCAAATATTCTATTTGTTCTTGTGTCAGGATATCAATTTCAATGCCCATCGCCTTTAATTTCAACCGAGCAATTTGTGAATCGATTTCTTCAGGGACATCATAAACCTTCAATTCAAGTTTTCCAGCCATTTTCTTCATATGTTCGGCACATAAAGCCTGATTGGCAAAACTCATATCCATCACTTGCGCCGGGTGTCCTTCAGCCGCGGCTAAATTTACCAATCTACCCTCTCCCAGCAGATTGATTCTTCGTCCATTCTTTAAAGTGAATTCCTCAACTGACTCCCGCATGGTTCTTTTAGAGTTAGACAATTCCTTTAACTGGGTTAAATTGATTTCTACATCGAAGTGCCCTGAATTACAGATTATCGCCCCATTTTTCATTACTTCCATGTGTTCTTTTCGGATAACACTTGTATTACCGGTCAAGGTAACAAATATATCCCCGATTTTAGCCGCCTCTGCCATAGGCATAACCTGGTAACCATCCATCACTGCCTCAAGTGCCTTCAAGGGATTCACCTCGGTGATAATCACCCGTGCCCCGCCACCTTGTGCCCGCATGGCTAAACCTCGACCACACCAGCCATAACCACAGACAACAAAATTAGTGCCGGCAATAAGCCTGTTTGTTGACCGAATGATACCGTCTAATGTACTTTGTCCTGTTCCGTAGCGATTATCAAAAAAATGTTTAGTCTGGGCATCGTTGACCGCAACTATTGGGAATTTCAAAACCTTATTTTTTTCCATACTTCGTAATCTAATCACACCGGTAGTTGTCTCTTCTGTCCCACCTATAACCCTTTCAATCAAATCTTGCCGTTTGGTATGAATAGTAGAGACCAAATCAGCCCCATCATCCATAGTAATATTTGGCTGATAGTCCAAAACAGAGGTGATATGCTTATAGTAAGTTTCATTGTCTTCACCTTTAATCGCAAAGACCGGAATTTCATAATTCTTGACTAATGATGCGGCTACATCATCCTGAGTGCTTAACGGATTAGAGGCACATAAGGCTACATTTGCCCCACCTGCCTTCAGGGTGATGGCTAAATTAGCTGTTTCCGTAGTTACATGCAGGCAAGCCGCTAATGTTACTCCAGCCAACGGTTTTTCTTTTTCAAAGCGAGCCCTGATTAATCTTAAAACAGGCATGTCTTGTTCGGCCCATTCTATCCGTAATTTACCTTTTTGGGCTAAGTTAATATCTTTAATATCGTAATTCAATTCTTTCCTCCTTTTTAATTTATAGGAATAAGACTTATAAGACTCATAAGACCTATTCGACATACTCAATTATTCTTCTCATGCCGCTTTTTGCTTAAGGACTTCTGCCTTATCGGTCTTTTCCCATGTAAATTCATCTTCCTCTCGTCCAAAATGTCCATAGGCGGCCGTCTTTAGATAAATTGGTCTGAGGAGATTTAAGTGGTTAATTATTCCCTTTGGTGTCAATGGAAAATTTTCTCTAACCAATGTTACTAATTTTTCCTCAGGAATCTGTCCTGTCCCCCTGGTATCAACCATAATAGAAACAGGGTCGGCTACACCAATAGCATAGGATAATTGCACCTCGCATTCGTTTGCTAATTTTGCGGCAACAATATTTTTGGCTATGTATCGAGCCATATAACTCGCCGAACGGTCAACCTTTGTTGGGTCTTTACCGGAAAAACAACCACCACCATGTCTTCCCCAACCACCATAAGTATCGACTATTATCTTTCTGCCTGTAAGTCCTGTATCTCCTACCGGACCACCAATCTCAAATCTACCTGTCGGATTAATAAAATATTTTGTGTCTTTATCTATCAACTCAGCCGGAAGGATTTTTTTGATTACCTCCTCGATAACCCCTTCCCGAATAATCTCTATCGTTGCTTCCTTGTGGTGTTGAGCAGAAATGATAACCGCATCTATTCTCACCGCTTGACCGTCTTTATATTCAACGGTTACTTGTGATTTCCCATCAGGTCTTAGAAAATCAAGGATATTTCTTTTGCGGACATAGGTTAATCGTTTAACTAACTTATGAGCTAACATAATAGGCAATGGCATTAATTCTTTAGTCTCATTTGTCGCATAGCCAAACATCATTCCCTGGTCCCCGGCACCATCACGGTCCACACCCAGAGCAATATCTGCTGATTGCTCATTAATACAGGTTAGAATGGCACAATCCTGATAATCGAATCCATACTCAGGATTGGTATAGCCGATTTCCTGAATTACCGCTCGGGCGATTTTAGGTACCTCTAAGTAACAATCCGTCGTGATTTCCCCTGCAACTAAAACTAATCCCATACCGACTAATGTCTCACAGGCTACCCGACCTTTTTGGTCTTTTTCTATAATCCCATCCAGGACACCATCAGATATCTGGTCTGCAATCTTATCCGGATGTCCTTCTGTAACCGATTCAGAAGTAAATAAAAAGTTTTTCCCCATTGTCTCAATTTCCTCCTTTGTATTTTTTTGTAATCGGATTAAGCGGATTAATCGGATTTATTGCCACAGAGGTCACAGAGAGATAAAGGGTATTTCTTTATCTTTTACCAGGTTTTAAACCTGAATTATCCGTTTCGTCCGCTAAATCCGGGTGGTGTCCTATTATAGCTTAATTATACTGAGGCATCTAAAAAAGTATAAAAA
>JASEHU010000078.1 GCA_030018635.1 bacterium | reverse complement strand
ATCTCTTCTGCCGGTATCAGCATCTCGCAATCTAATATTACCGGTAAAACATATCCTACCCAGGGATACATCACTCCAGGATAAGGCACCTTCTTATACCCACTACCGGCATAATACGATAATGACTTCTTTATCCAACCCTTCTTCTGAGCCTCTACTGGATTTAATATCTTATTCCCTCGTTTGAATTTGACATTCTTATCCCAGGCCACCGGATAAAGATATGGCTGTCCAATATGATTCTGCCGCTTGGCTGGACTGCCACCGGTTAATTTAATGACATGATATCCAACAGGATTTGTGGAAGTGCCACAAACTATTATCTCCCTATTTTTATCGGCACTAATCATATAGCCGAGTTCAGGGGCAAAATCAGGCACCCTGCTTGCCGGTGGATTGTGAATTATCCAATTGGTTCCGTCAAAGTATTTCAGACTAACATTTTTCTCGAATTTACCCCAGTTCCAGAGGACATTGGCCGGGTCAGGATTGTGTGGATGAATAGGCACGGAGATAGATTTCCATTTGGGCTTGACTGCACCAAGTCTACCAGAGGTAACTGTGCCATAAGTATATGTCGTCCAGGCAGTTGATGAAGTCCCATTTTTACCATCTGTGGCAAAAATGTAATATTGTAATCCACGCATAGTTACTTCCGCGGCGGAGATAGTCCCCTGGTAAAGGTCAGTGCCTATATTTACCATTTGCACTTCACCAATGGTCTTAGTCCCACCGATTTTCCAATAAAGGCTTGCCTGCTCAACCTTAATATTATCCGTTATCGTAGCCATAATTATCATCGGCAATTGTGCGGGTGCATAAATAATTGGGGTATGCAAAATAATTGGGGGAATGGTGTCCTCTTCGATTATGATGAAGTAAGCAAAAACCCTTGCCCCACTGGTTAAACCTCTGGCACTGACCGTTACTGTCCCGCATTCTGCCTGGGTATCTACCGTAAACACCGCCTTGAACTGACCCAGATTATCCGTCATTGTCACCGCAATCGTTGGAGTAACACCAAAATCTATGGCTATTGTTTCAGTCTGACCATATCCCTCACCTGCTACGGTAACAATGCTCCCGACATATCCTGATGTAGGTGAAATAGTAATGCTGGCTTGAGGCTTAAAGATAATATTAAAATAGGTAGTTCCACTTAGTCCGGAATTAAGCCCGGTAGATTTAACAGTAGTCATCCCTGCCTGTTGGCTGTCAATAGTAAAATTAGTGGTAAAAGAGCCTCTGGCATTGGTCATAGCGGTAGTAATTGTTGGACTTTGCCCAAAATCTACCCTTATCGTCTCTGTCTGACCAAAACCCGTTCCTGTTACTTTTACTATCGTCCCTATCGTTCCGGATATCGGGCTAACAATGAGTCTCTGCCGCGTTAATGCCTTCAAGGCTATGGCAGTATCATAAGCTGTATTATTCCAGGAGCCATCTGGTTGTTGATTATTACGAATATAATTTAAGGCATCTTTTAGGTTTTGTGAAGCCTTGTGTTCTGGTTGAGATAAAAATGCCAATGCGGCTATTGCCGTCTCATAAATAGTATTCCCAAAACTACCATCCGGCTGTTGTTGTGTTTTTAGCCAGTTAGTACCATAATTAATAGTTTGTTTTATTATAGGATTCGTAAATATCCCTGCATCTAATAATTGGACTAAAGCCAAAATTACCTGTGAGGTGCAATATATACTTCCTGATGCGTCAAATAGGCTAAACCTCCAATAACCATAATAGTTTTGGGTGGATAATATAAAATTAGTTATACCTGCGTAGGTTTGAGTTCCACGATAATTAGCCGATAATAATGCGGATAAAACAAGCCCGGTATCTAATGGGGTCCCTAAATCATCCTTCTGATACCCAAAACTGGCATAATAATAGTAGTAGGGATAAACATACTTATACCAGTCAATCTTATAGGAGACCAAAATATCTGTTAATGTCCCAACATCCATACCTGCTGAATTCAATGCCAATATCTTCCGGGCTAAATAATCACATACATTTAATTCAGTTGCCTCGATATAGTCTACAGCACGCAAGAGATTAGTCTTAGTCCCCTCTAAATCAAGTAAGGTTTCGGTAACTACACAGGTATCTCGAAACCCGGTCGTCTCAGGATTTCCCCAGGAATAATCTGAATTCTGGTGTTCATACAGCCACCTGACACCATCATCTATTGAGGCATAACTAAATGTTGGAATAAGTAACATACTTAAAATTAACGCTAACCGTATCTTAAACATCTTTATTCACCTTTAATTTCTTATCCGCTTTATCCGCTCAATCCGCTTACTTAAAAACTAACTTCCCAAATGTCTCTGGCTTGTTCCATTTTAGTTCAGAGGAGGCTAATAAGCAATCTTGTTTTGGTTTTGCTTTGTTATCTGTATCACTTATGACTACGGTAAATCCTATTGATTTATTCTTTTGGGGGTCTATGCCTAAATTAGCAAGTGGTATCTTTGCCTCTAAGAAATACCCTGTACTATCCTTTTTACTTGCTACTTCTGTGCCTTTAAGTATATCTTGTTTCTTTTTGGTCGATACACCTGGCAGCCAGAGTAACACCTCTGCCCCTAACTTCTCAAAATCTCCAGGTGATATGCCAAGTTGATAAGTACCCTTTGGAGTTGCAAACCAAACCTCCAAATGGTCTCCGTTTAGTATCTTATCCCCACTAAATTGTTGGACAAACTTATCATCCTTAACCTCAACCGCCAGGTATAGGTTCTTATCATCTCCCTGCACCATCGCCATAGCACTTAAATCATCTTTACCTTGCCAGTTAGATGGTTCGTAGATAACATACTCATTCTTATCCATAGATACTTCCTTAACATCTGTCCATTCGTTCAATCTACCATCAATAATAATGTTCTTCTTTGGTCTTTTTGCCTCAAAAACCTCTCCCATTCCCCCTTTCTCCGTCTCTATTTTTCTTGCTTTCTCCATTTCTCCTTTCTTCTTAGGTGGGCATTGAAGCTCTGGGGGTAAGGTGAGGATAAAAATCCCTGCCTCTTCTCTATGGTGCTTTTCATAAGGTTCTATAACAGCCTTTTTACCTACAAATACAAGTTTTGTACCATCTGGCGACCAATCTGGACATTGCCCCATTAAATCATCAGGTAAAATTAATTGAACAGGATTACTACCATCTTCTGCATCAATTAGCATGATTGACCTTGAGTTCCAACGATCTTCTCCTACATAAGTATAAACTATCTTTTCCCCATCTGGAGACCATGAAGCTCCGTATGATGATCCTGCTCGTCGCTCTACAATTTTAGTTAAATTTGTTCCATTTGAATCCATTGTCCAGACAGCTCCCCCCATATTCATTATGATCTCCCTACCATCAGGAGACCAGTTCGCTTTATGAATTCCTTCACCAAATTCATCTGGGGATTCATAAATAAAAGTTTTATCTCCTCCTCCTGGATCCATTACATAAAGGTCATATGGAATAAATAATATTCTTGTTCCATCAGGAGACCACTTAGGACTTTCACAATCATACTCCTCAGAGGTTAATTTAACTTTATTCTGTCCATCAATATCCATCTTCCAAACTTGAGATATACCTTCTTCTTTCTTTATAGTACACACAATTTGTATCCCATCTGGTGAGAAATCTGGCTCTGATGCAGAGCCATCTCCTATATCAGAGTATGGTAAAGTCAAAGAAGTAAAACTTCCTGTTTCTATATCTTGTTTTGCTATTAATCCAATTCCATGTCCTGCCCATATAGTATAAACTACTTCCTTACCATCTGGTGACCAACAAGGGTAATCCCCTCCTCCGAGTTCCGCATCAGTCAATTCTCTTACTACTTTAATATCTTCTTGTGGTATTATTACCTTCTTAGGACTAAAACCATAAGCGTAGTTACTCCCTATAAGAATTGATAACATTAATAAGATTCCTATTACTCTATTAATAATCATTTTACTCTATACCTCCTTATGGGTCTATTATCTCTAACCATTTGGTTACATTCTTGTAATAATCTATTCTATGCTTATCAAGTACTATCCCTTTCTCTTTTAACTTATCAAAATTAATGTTTTCCCATTTAGCATTCTTCCAATTTTTCTCTCCAAATTGTTGTTTTAATATTAATAAATTTTCAGCCCCCATATTATACCCAAATACACCTACAATTCCTGTTTGTTCAATCATATCTTGAATTTCTTTACCACCTCTATCTTTCAACAACCATTTATAATACGCCATAGCTAATTCTATCTCCGTATCAGCCCTCTGATTTAGTTCTTCCTGAGTAAATTTTTCTTTATTATCATTATATTCTTTTCGAGTTAATAAAGGATACTGCTGTCTTCCATAATTTAACAATGCTTGCCCTTCTGGAGTGTTATAAGCTAAGGTATGTTTCCAATCATAGTTAGGAAGGATCTTTTGATATGCTTTTGCTAATTCTTGCCAATGCTGATCTCCTTGATATTCGGACAAATATCTTCGCTGATTCCATTCTAACAACAACCCTTCATAAGTATTTATTTCCTTATTTTTAACGGAAGGATCTGTTACTCCACCTACCTCAACCTGCCCTAACCCTCTCGCAGGTCCTCCTCCTATCTGAGGCAAGCCAGGAGTAGGGAAGCGAGCTTGTTGTTCTTGCCCCATGATTGTTTTCATTATATTCGCATAGGCAGTTGGATTATCTGGAAATATTTGTTCTGCCCAGTATTTTAGTTGGTCATTATATAAATGCTGGTTTTTACTCCATTCGGCAACATCTTTATACATCCCGGCATACTTATCAACATTAATATTCAAAGCATCATAAGTAGTGTAATTTTGGTCGTTAGATACTTCAGCGGATATGGTATAATCTGCCTCTCCTACCCAAGGAGTAAATTTAAAGTTTTTACCCTGTCCTTGTTGAGTTGAATTATCCATCGCGATTATAGTCCATTTTATCCTATCACCAATATCCACTCCTGGGCCTACACCGCCTGGCATTCTATCCCATGCCTCACCACGACATTCTATTTCTTCATTTGGCTTAAATTTCTCCCCTTGCTTTGGATTATTTATCGTTAGGATGGGAACATACCGCTTTGTCGTCATCCCACCCTGTAACACGCCTGAGATATAATAACCACCTCCAATCCAGCCTACTCCATACCAATCATTATATAAAAATTCATCCTCCGGGATGGTGACGATATCATCAGGATTAGCATTTAGATGGTTCCTTATCCAACTTTTTATGTAATCTGCAACCTGTAACTGGGCTAATTCTGACTCAAGGTTATTCTTGTTAATAACATGTATAGGTAGTCCTATCGTATTTGCATATTGTATCGCCTTTACCGCTGATATTGAGTCTATCCCAACTATTTCTTCCCAGAGTCTGTGCTCCTGAAAAGATGAATCCATACCATAAACACGCATTAACTCTGCCCATTTCTCATCGTTTATCCCATAGTCCCCATCGGATGGTGTAAAATTTCTGAGACCCCATTTTGCATCTATTAGATTCGCATCTAATTCTATATTTGCCGGCAATTTAAATAGTCCTACAACGCGTATTTGTTGTGCAGTTAATGCCTCTCCACCTCCCTTCCAGAAGTGATAATACATAATCTCATCTAATTCCTCTCCTTTTAATTCCGTATCATTCTGATACTTCAAAAAGGCGATATAAAGCAACTCACCGATGATATCATCCTGCCATAAATTACCACCCTGTCCAATTGCCTGTTCTAATTTATTGATTCGTTGTTGGATTATAGGGCTGGCATCACCACCTATATCCAGAGATACAGAATAATAAGAGCCTACCTTTAAATAATGGGTTAGGACAAGCATTTCTTTTAAAACAGGTGCCGGGGCCAATATCCCTACTGCCAATTCCTGTTGTTGACCTAAATTGGCCAATAATCCACCTTCGGCTACTGCCTTTCCATCGAGCCTGACTATAAGTTTATAGTTCGCCAGCCCAATTAATCTTTCCTCAACTAATCTCTTGTCTATTTCCTTAGCCGGCTCATAAGAAAGTGTCAATCGCTTACCATAGAATTCTACTGTCCTGCTGCCGAAAAAAGTGAATGCTCCTATATCAAATGCCATTAAATACCTGTATTTATCACTTAATGTAGGATAGACATAGATAGGAGACCAAAAACTATATTTGTAAGGTAAATGCGCGGGTAAAAACCAGACCTTTTCCTGCCTTATCTTCCTACTCCTGCGGACATCATTTAGATTTATCCCCTGGTTTTCTATCAATTCCCGGTAATATTCAACCGGTGATAGGGTTTTTGTGCCTGAATAATAGTCATTAAAATCAAAATTTACTGCCCTGGCCGTTGTCGTCCCTCGAATATAATCGTATTGTTTAAAACTTGCATCTAAGGGAATCCAGGACATTTCCGAGCTGTCAATCTGCCACCCGCGATAATAACCGTACGGCACATTAACTACCACAAATATATGTTGAAAAACTATACCAACTATTTGCTTTGCCGGGTTTTCTATAAGTCCTACATTAGGTATATAACCAGCCCAGAGAAGATCATAAACTGCCTCTGGACTTTCTGCCCCTAACCAGTTTTTTGCCCGCTCTATATCCAGACCTATCGTTGCCGAACCATATTGACAGGGGATATTAGATGCCCGTAATAAAGCCATCAATAATGATGAGGTATCAAATGAATTACCACTTCGTTCGATTAATGTTCCCTGACTGCCTTTGAAAGAACCCCAATACGGCACAAAATCTATATTATTCTTTACCCACTCGTAGATTTTTACCGGGTTATGTCCTAAACTTGCGGCTAAATCACGAATCTCCTGAGTAATCTGAATGTCTGGTGTCTCATCCAGGTCACCCTTTGTCGGCACAGTTAGCTTGGGAATGGTTTCGAGCGGAGAAAATCGTTTTTGTGCCTCTTTTAACTCATCTCCAGTAAATAGCCTTGCCTCAAGTCTATTATCTGTTATCTGTTGTCTGTCATCTGTCGTCTGGATATATTCATACCTTGCAGGTGGAAGTCGTCGCCCAGGTAATTCAGGTGGTGGCGTAGGTCGATAAACATTGTCTATCTTTAGTTCTGACTCTATATACTTTAAGCACTCATCAATACTTTCCAAAATACCCTGTACTCTGCCTTTTGCCTCCCTGCTTTCTGCGTCCTGTTTCTGATACAACCCCCTAACCCCCTTTATTAAGGGGGAATTCAGGTCTTCTGCCTCCTGTATTCTGTCTAAGCACTCCTTTAACTTAGATAACTTCTTATGATACTCCTTAACATACTTATCATGTCTGGCAAAGACTTCTTTATTAAACCCTTTCGTTTGGAGTACCTGGTCTATCTCTTTAAACTTTGCCTGTATTTCTTTGTCTATTAAATCCAATAGTTGTGTTAAACCTTGTATCTTTGTTTGTAGTTTTTCTAAAGAGGAGGTTGAGGGAGGGGTAGTTTTTAGCTCTGTCAAGGTAGATTTCAGGTGTGATTCTAAGTTTTCGATTACCTTAGTTAACTTCGTTGCCTCTTTGGTTAATATCCCTTGCGGGGCAATCTGGTAAGATAATTTATGCATCTGGTTAGACAGGGTAGTTATTTTTTTAGTTTGTTGGGTCAAATCCGCGGCATTTAAACTAATAGGTAGAAAAATAAGGAAAGAAGACCAACACAAAGCAATTTTGAAGAATTTCATCCCTTTCTCCTTCTTGTACTTTGTTATTTATAATATACCACAAGAATTCAAAAAAGTCAAGCAAAAAAATCATCATTTTAAACTTTTTTATTAGATGCCCATACTGTGGAAGACGGAAGCCCGAACTTGTTCGGGGAAAAAGCCCTCAACAAGTTGAGACTTCCATGAATGAAAAACGAAAGACGAGTTACTCGGTTATCTAATTATTCCTAATTTACCTTTCTTTATACCCTTACCATCACTCAATGTGTAAATATATATTCCTGAGGCTACCTTTTTCCCAGATGAATTTATACTGCCCCACTTTAATATGCCACCAGCACCAGAGTTTTCTTCCTTCTCATAGATTAATTCCCCAGTTAGATTAAATATCTTTAGTTTAATTAGTGTATTGGCAGGTACTTTAAAGGATACCTCTCCTCCTCCTCCTTTACCCGGATTAGGATAACAAAAGGCATCATTTATGGAAGAAATAAGTCCTTTAACCTCCGGCAGTGGACTCTCGGCAACTATCAGACTAAATTGCCTCTGAGCACCATGATATAGATAAACAGGGGTCTTTCGCATATCCGTTGTCCTGTCCGTTACCCTGTCTTTTAAATACAGATAGTATTGACCTGGTACTTCGCTGATATCCCAACTTAGCTCTACTACCTCTGCTGCCTCATCCTTAGTCTCCACCTTAGTCTCCACGACACATTCCCATATCTTCTTCCCTTCCTTACCTCTATAATCTTCCGCATATTTATTATCTTCATCTGAGGTAAAGGAAAGATTCACATAATAAAATGGAAATTCCTCCGTGT
>JASEHU010000077.1 GCA_030018635.1 bacterium | reverse complement strand
CCATTGAAAAGATTTTTGGCGAACTGAAAAAGGTTGCATTAGAGGAAGGGTAAGTATTTTCATAATACTTAATTTTACTCTTAAGAAGAAGGGGTATTGAATTAATAAGTCAGGTGATATCCAGAATGGAAGTGTAATAGAGGAAGGAGAAAGGAAAGAACTGTAAAATGGTGTAAGGAGGAAGAAAGGGAGAAATTGGGGAAAGGAGAAGAAAAATAGAAAATAGGAGGTGTTGAATTTGAGAGAAATTGAACATAATTGGTTGGCTAAACATCCAGAAATTACTCAACAATACCGTGGTGAATATGTGGCTGTAATAGGTGAGAAAATCGTAACTCATGGTACTAACCTGGATGAAGTAATAGATAAAGCAGAAAAAATTGAAGAGCTTCCATTGGTTGCAAAAATACCTAAGGATGAGGTGTTGATTGTATGATTACCTTTCCTTTTGTTTCTATCTATTCAGAGAATCTGGGAATTGTTAAAAGACCTTTAGCCAATATTCTTCTAATTGGACCTTTGAAAAAGACTGTTACAGAGATGTTGATTGATTCTGGTGGAGAGAGGGAATATCTCAACCACATTTTTAGCGGTGGAAATGGTAAAGAGTCAGACAATTTGAAAGGAAATTTTTATCACGAAATAACGAAAGAATGAAGGCACGAAAAGGTTTTAAACCTTGTAAAGGTTTTAAACCTTGTAATGGAATTTGAGGAGTTATCAAAAAGAATTAAAGGTAGTAAATTAAACTTCTTTCGTGTTTTCTGATTTTCGTGTTTTCGTGATAAGATTTTTATATTGTACTTTCAAATCGTCTGGTAAAGAGTAGGAGTAACCAATGAGTGTGAAAGATGGAATAAAAATTAAAAAGAAACTCACAAAATCGATTGAGTATTTAAAATCAATAGGATGTAAAGAGGTTATTCTTTTTGGTTCCTTATCTGATGAAACATTTGATGATACCTCGGATATTGATATTGCTGTATCTGGTATTTCACCTTGTTCGTATTTTAAAGCAGTAGCAACTCTACCATCAATAATAAAATGGAAAGTGGACTTGATTACAATGGATTATATATCTAAAGAGTTAAAAGAGAAAATTCGAAAAGAGGGAAGAATAGTTTATGCAACATAAAAAGGTGATAGAAAATATTGAACTTGAGATTAAAAGAATTGAGAGACTTATAAATGAATATGAAGTTTTGTTAAAGAAAGTAAAAGTCCAACATCCAGACTTTATTGAATTAGGTTCATTGGCTATGTTATTACATTCATTCTATAATGGACTGGAAAACATATTTAGCCGTATTGCCAGAAAGATTGATGAGAAGATGCCTCAAGGAGAAGGGTGGCATAAGGAACTATTAGAACAAATGGCAAGACAAACCAAAAAGCGTAAACAGGTCGTATTAAGTAATAATATATGTAAAGATTTAGAAGAATATCTTGGATTTAGACATTTTTCTATACATGCATACGCATTTGATTTAGATTGGGAACTAATGAAAGAGTTGGTAGAAAAACTGAATGATGTTAAAGAAAGAGTACTTGGTGAGATAAGATTATTTATTACAAGGAGAAGACTTGGGGTCAAACCTTGATTATGGAATTTAAAGTATTCTGTATTCCATAATCAAGGTTTGACCCCAAGTACCTTCCTTTGACATTACTCACTTACAAAATAAGGGGAAGACAATGGAAAAAATTTGGGTCAACAAGGCAGATTCATTTGCAGATGCAGAACGATTTGATAGGGATTATTATTTAAAAATGACCAATGAAGAAAGGTTGGAAACAGTCCAATTTTTAAGGGAATCCTATTATAAACTTACTGGGACAAAGAATGAGGATAGAAAAAGACTTCGAAGAGTTATTAATGTTATTGAACAAAAATAAGGTGAAATATTGTATCGTTGGGGCGTATGCAGTCGCTTTTTATGCTAAACCAAGATATACAAAAGATATAGACATTCTGGTAGAACCTACCTTTGCTAATGGCAAAAGGATTGTTAAGGCATTGAGCGAATTTGGATTCCAGAAATTAGGACTAACACCGCAAGATTTTGCTCAAGCAGGAAAAATCATTCAATTAGGGTATGAACCTGTACGAGTAGATATAATTACCTCAATTGAAGCTTGTAGTTTTCAAGAGGTATGGGCAGGAAAACAAACAGGGAATTATGGAGAGGCAAAGGTGTTTTTTATTGGTCATAAGGAATTGATAAAAAATAAACAAATAACAAATCGAATGCAGGACCAAGTAGATTTAGAGATATTAAAAATGAGAAGTGGGAAGTAATTTCGTAATGGATCAGTTATTAGTGAGAAAATGTGTAAGGAAAAGGAGAATTATATGCTGACTGCTTATATTAATATGGCTATGAGTAAAGCACATTATGAGATTTTACCTGATGGAGAAGGGTATTTGGGAAAAATTAATGGTTTACAAGGGGTTTGGGCTAATGCAGATACGCTTGAATTTTGTAGAGAGGAATTACGGGAAGTCCTGGAAGAGTGGATTTTAATAGGCCTCAAAATGGGTCATCCCATTCCAGCTATTGAGGGAATTGATCTTAACATGAAGGAAGCAGCTTAATGCCAACAATAAGACCTATTAAACACAAAGAGTTGATTTATAGTATCTTGCATAAATTGTTACAATATAACAGAATTCAGAATACAGAATTCAGAATAGAGGAAGGATAAAATTATTCTGACTCCTGAATTCTGACTTCTGAATTCTGAATTGCAATTTGTGTAAAGATTTTTGCGGTTAACTATATTACCTACGGCAACTTAATTTTAAGGGTCCATGTTCTGGAGGCAAACACCAATTTATGGTTAAAGGAAATCTACGGATAAGAATTCCTAATCCACATAAAGATGATATACAAAAAAATCTTCTCCAGCAAATTCTTAAAGAAGCAGGAATTGATAGAGAAACATGGGAAAAGATTTAAATGGAAATTAGAAATTGGAAATTGGGGGGAGAGATTGGGGCAAGTCTACGAATTAAGCGAAGACCTAATTTCTAATTTCCAATTTCTAATTTCCAAAAGAAATCACAGGAAAAACGATGAAAATGAATCGTCCCGAGATGTTTTAAAAATAATGGAGGTTAAATTTTATGCTTTCTTATACCTGGTGGGTACCAATATTACCTTTATGTGCAGTGCCTATAATTATATTTTTTACGCGTAAGAATATTGTAATTTGATTAAAGAATTATTAACTTCTATATTAAAAAGAGAAGAAAATAAAGAAGGAGAGATGGAGAGAGATGGGTTGAAATAATGCCAAAGCTATTTGATAGCCAAAGGCTATCCGCCAATAGAAGTTGTGAACTTGATGGAAGAAACAAGAAATGGGAGAAACAAGTTTTGTAGCATTTTTGACACAGGATGATAGAATTAGACATTATCACTTCAGTGTTAAAGGGGAAATAACAGAGTTCACTGTTCAATATGAGGCTTTTATTCTTGGTAAGTGGCATCCTGTTATTAGATATGATACTGCTCATGGATTTGCACATCTGGATAGAATGTATCCAGATGGATCAATAGAGAAAGCACCTCTTTTCTATTGGGACTATAATGAGGCATTGACCTTTGCCCAGTATGACATTAAGTCAAACTGGCAGTGGTATCGGCAAAGATATGAAAAGGAGATGAAAAGATGAACAAAAAGGAACTGTTTGAGAAAAATTTAGTCTTGACCACAGAATTTAGCAGGTATGTTTTAGAACACCCTGAAGTTGCAAATCGTATACCTAAGGATGCAATAATTGTAATTCTACCTGAATATGATCAGAAATTGGTAGTGGAAAATCTTAAAATGGCAAGGCTAAGGAGAGAGAAAAATCAACCAATGATTCTTGTAAGGGTTAAAAGACTTGCTCCAGCAAGAAAGTCTAGATTAGTTAAACCTACAGTAGAATTAGTCTCTGCTTGAAAGAAGATTCTAACCGTTCGGGGGTAAAGGTGTCAGTGCAAAATTTCTCGACCTGTGCAATGAGATTTAATCCACAGATTACACAGAGGAAGAATGATAAATAAGAAGGACGAAGAGGCTCAAATTATCAATTACTTAAAGGCAACAGGACTAAAAATAGGACTTCTTTTTAACTTTGGAACAGAAAGTTTAGAATATAAATGTTTTGTCTTTTAATCTGTGAAATCTGTGGATATATTGATTGCACAGATTGTTGAAATTTACCAGTGCCCACGAGTGATGGGAGGACTCAAGAATGAAACAAAGCAAAAGCCTTGAAGAGATAAAAAGAACACTAAAAACAAATAAGGCTATTTTAATAGAGAGTTTTAAGGTTAAAGAAATAGGAATCTTTGGTTCTTTAGTGAGGGGAGAGGAAATAGATGGCAGTGATGTAGATATACTGGTTGAATTTTATAAACCTGTAGGGTTCTTTAAATTTCTTGAGCTTGAGGAGTATCTTGAAAAGATTGTAGAAAAAAAGGTAGACCTTGTCTCTAAAAAGGCACTTAAACCAAGAATCGGGAAGTATATTCTTGAAGAGGTTATATTTGTATGAAGAATAGGGATATCAGAGATTATCTTCAGGATATCTTGGATAGCATTAGGGAAGTAAAGGAATTCATAGAAAATATGGAATTTGAAGATTTTGCTGAAGATAAAAAGAGTATCAATGCTGTTGTAAGAAGCCTGGAAGTTATAGGAGAGGCAGCAAAGAAAATTCCTGATAACTTAAGAGAGAAATATCCACAAATTCCATGGAAAAGAATGGCTGGAATGCGAGATAAACTCATCCACGAATATTGGGGTGTCGATTTAGAAATTGTATGGGAAGTGATAAATAGTGAACTACCACCAATCAGCCCTTTGATTCAAAAGGTTCTTGGGGATATGGAAGAAAGATTATAATTTCATGTATAATAAAGCAAAAGAGATACTTTCAAAATCAAATGAGGTAATCCAATGGATAAAGAATATGCTTTAAAATCTATTAAAAAGTTCCTCAAGGAACTTGCCAAATACATAAAAATAAACCAGGCATTTCTTTTTGGCTCATGGGCAACAGGAAATGCTCAAGAGGGAAGTGATATTGATTTACTTATTGTTTCAAGTGATTTTAGAAAGATGGATTTCTGGGATAAGGTCAAACTTCTTGGGAAGATTAAGATGCAGTTACTCGAACCTATAGGAGCAGTAGGTGTTACACCTGAAGAGTTTAAAGAAGGTAACTCTCTAATTACAGAATTTGCAAAGCAAGGACAAGTTGTCTATTAACTCATAATTCAAGAGACGACCATTACTGCGTACAAAAAATAAAATGGAGGTTAATTTTTATGCTTTCTTATACATGGTGGGTACCAACCATACCTTTATGTGCAGTCCCTATAATTATATTCTTTACGCGTAAGAATAAGGATTTGAGCTCTTACATCTCAATTGGGGCTATAGCCCTTTCTTTCCTTATTTCTTGTGCGGTTTTTTATTGGGTAATGAATAATGGCCAGGCGGAAACTGAGTATATTTGCTGGTTTGTGACCGGGGCGATTAACATCCAATTAAGTATTGTTATCGACCAGTTATCCGCGATGATGCTTGTGGTAGTAAGTTTTGTCAGCCTGATGATACAGATTTATTCAAAAGGCTATATGCGAGAACCGGATGGTAAGCACGACCCGGGATTCTCAAGATATTATGCCTTCCTATCACTTTTTACCTTCTCGATGTTAGGGCTTGTCTTAAGTAACAATTTCTTACAGATGTATATCTTCTGGGAATTGGTCGGTGTTTCTTCGTATCTATTAATCGGTTACTGGTATCATAAACCCTCGGCGGCTGAGGCTGGTAAAAAGGCATTTATCACCACACGCATTGGTGATGTCGGATTTATGATTGGGATATTACTCTTATTCAAATTAACCGGTAGTTTTGATTTTGAAAAGATAGGCGAGATAATCAACGCCGGTAATCTTCCTGCCTTAGCCGGCCTTACCCCAGAACAAACCCTGACCATAATTGCCTTATTTGTTTTTTGCGGTGCAGTAGGTAAATCTGCTCAATTTCCACTCCATGTGTGGTTACCGGATGCAATGGAAGGTCCAACCCCTGTTTCTGCCTTAATCCATGCCGCAACCATGGTTGCCGCCGGTGTGTATCTGGTTGGTCGGTTATTTGGAATGTTTTTTGCCTCCCCGGATGCACTCATAGTCGTTGCCTATATTGGCGGTTTTACGGCCATATTTGCGGCGACGATAGCTGTTACCCAAAACGATATTAAACGCATCATTGCCTACTCGACCTTAAGCCAGCTGGGCTATATGATGCTGGCGCTCGGTGTTTGTGGTTATACGGCCGGGTTGTTTCACCTGATGACCCATGCCTTTTTCAAGGCACTTTTGTTTTTATGTGCCGGCAGTGTTATCCATGCCATTCATTCTAACGATATCTGGGCAGCCGGCGGTTTATTCAAACCAATGAAGATTACAGCCATTACCTTTGTCATTGCCGCCCTTTCTCTGGCTGGTATCCCACCGTTATCCGGATTCTGGAGTAAAGATGAAATACTCATTGCGGTATTTAATTCCGGGAATATGATTTTATTTTCTTTTGCCATAATCACTGTGTTTTTAACCGCATTTTATATATTCAGGCTTTTCTTTGTGGTCTTTATGGGTAAGGGACAGGAAGAAAACCATCGTAAATCTTCCCATGAAACCCATCATATTCATGAATCACCTCTTGTGATGACCTTTCCGCTGATACTTTTAGCCATACTTTCTGTCATAACAGGGCTTGTCGGTTCGCCTTTGTGTGGTAATTGGATGGGGAAATTTATCCATTTTGAAGGGTTACATCATGGACATGGAAGCGGACATGAAAATATAATGTATCTGGGGCTATTTATGGCTTGTCTGGGGATATTTTGGGCTTGGGTAGTTTATGGTGTCAAATGGGTCTCATGCGTAAAATTGGCCAAGGCATTTTACCCTCTTTATTTATTATCGTTTAATAAATACTGGATAGATGAACTCTACGAGATTATATTTATCAAGCCGCTACATCGATTTAGTAAATGGACACTAAGTTTTGATTTGCGGGTAATTGATGGTTTGGTCAATGGCGTTGCCGCTTTTTCACGAGGTCTGGGAATGATATTGAGAATTTTCCAGACAGGCTTGGCCCAGTCTTATATGCTAATTATTATCGTTGGAATTGTCTGCTTTTTGGTATTTAAGTTATTTTGATAGGGAGGAATAATTAATGGAAGCAATTAAACAAATTGTTAGGGTATCTAAAGATCATGAGATAAGAACAAAGGTTCCAGCATATATTCCTGAAAATGTAATAGTGGAAATGATTTTAATTGTCAGAAAAAGACCTGATACTTTCAACCAGAAAATTATGGAGTTAAAAGAATCTATGAAAGATAATCTTTTTCTTAATGACCTTAAAGACATCTCAGAAGATTTCAAAATGGTCGATTTACAAAGATGGGAGTGAGATGATGGAGTATAGATGGGGTGTATTTTTAGCTAATCTTGATCCAGTAATTGGTTCTGAAGAAGGAAAAACTCGTCCAGTTTTAGTAATAAGTGAGGAAGAGATAAACCAAATTTTGCCAGTAGTGAATGTTTTGCCAATAACTTCAAGAAAACCTGATAGAAGAATTTATCCTAATGAATTTTTAATATCTTCTGAAATTTCAGGACTGTTAAAGGAATCTATTGTGCTCTGTTATCAAATGAGGACACTTGATAAAAAACGTTTAATTAAAAAGATAAGTAAACTTGAGGACATGGAAATACAAGAGGGAATAATTGATGCTTTATGTTTTCAATTAGGTATTATTAGATGAGATTCTGTCCTATAATAATGCTAAATTAAGGTGAGAAAATTATGAAAAGATTATCTATTACTGAAGAAATCCGGAAAGAAGGAAAATATGTTCACTTCTTATTGTCCAGAATTAGATATTGCTAGTTGTGGGCATACTGTTGACGAGGCAAAAAAAAATTTTATTGAAGTAATCAAACTTCAGATTGAAGAAACTGCCGAAATGGAATTTGCCTTGACAGATTATATTACTTGTGCATTGGCCTATGCTGAATATGATAAACTTGAGGATGGTTCTTTTGTTGGACGGATACCAAAATGTAAAGGAGTAATTACCTTCGCAAAATCCCTGCGGGAATGTGAAGAAGAGTTAAGAGCAACATTAGAAGAATGGATTCTTTTAGGACTTAAATTAGGACATCGACTTCCAGTAATTGATGGAATAAGTCTCAATAGGAGACCGCATCGTGAATCAATGGTTACCGTGTAAAAGGAAGGAATTTATTCGTCGGTTACTTAAACTGGGATTTGATGGACCGTTTATTGGTGGAAGGCATCATCTTATGGTATATAAAGAACATCGTCTTGCTATTCCATCAAATCGTGAATATTCTATCCCTCAGCTAAAAATGATGATTCATGAGATAGAATCTATCATTGGATATGGGTGTGGCTATTCTTAAACGACGGAAGAACGATAAAAAAATCCTGTAATTACT
>JASEHU010000076.1 GCA_030018635.1 bacterium | reverse complement strand
TTCTACATTTTAACTGTATTCTCGTAAGATTAAAATGACTTTTCGCACAGTCTGATGTTTTAAGTCGATAGGTTATGGATAGTGGAGAGAAAAAGGTGGTCGGGAAAAATAATTTTTATAACCAATAATCCACAATCCCTTGAATACTTATAATTTTATTTAGTCAGGAGGTGAAAAAAAGTGGCAACTGCTGCTAAAACAAAAGAGGAGATTATTGATGTTATTTCTAACATGACGGTCTTAGAACTTTCGGAATTAGTCAAAGAGTTAGAGGCTAAATTCGGGGTTTCTGCCGCTATGCCGATGATGGCCGGACCAGCTGTAGATCAAGCACCAAAAGAAGAGGTAGAAGAAAAAACAGAGTTCGATGTTATCTTAGCCGGTTTCGGGGAGAATAAAATCCAGGTAATTAAGGAAATAAGAACGATTACGGCTTTAGGATTAAAAGAAGCCAAGGAATTAGTCGAGGGTGTTCCACAGCCGGTTAAAAAAGGTGTGACCAAAGAAGAGGCAGAAGAAATCAAGAAGAAATTAGAGGCATCCGGAGCAACGGTAGAAATTAAGTAAGAGAAGACAGTCTGACGAGTCAGATAGGTCAGACTCGTCAGACCAACAAAAAGAGGTAAATAAATGGAGAAACAGAAACGAATATCTTTTGGGAAGGTAAAGGAAATTATAGATATACCTCCCCTGATTGCTATTCAAAAAGACTCTTTTGAATGGTTTTTGCAAAAGGATACATCCCCGAATAAGAGAAAACCCCAAGGTCTGCAAAAGGTATTTTTAGAAACATTTCCCATCACGGATTTTAATAATAAAGTGGTCTTAGAATTTGTCGAATATGACCTCGGCGCGCTAAAGTACAATGAAGAGGAATGCCGTGACCGTGATGTTACTTATGGTATTCCCTTAAGGGTAAAATTACGGTTGATTTGCCGCGAGACAGGTGAAATCCGTGAGCAGGAGGTATTTATGCGCGATATGCCCTTGATGACCGAGCGGGGAACATTTATTATCAATGGCGCTGAGAGGGTAATTGTCAGTCAATTACATCGTTCTCCTGGTGTTTATTTCGATTATGATAGTCTTAGCCGACTATATTCAGCCAGGATTATTCCCTATCGGGGTGCCTGGTTAGAGTTTGAATTAGATACGAACAATATCCTCCATGCCAGATTGGGTCGTAAAAGAAAAATCTCTGGGACTGCCCTTATCAGGGCAATTGGTTATTCTACCAATCAGGAAATAATAGACTTCTTCTTCCCGGACCAACAGCGTCTGGCTCAAATCGATTCAAGTCTGGTTGGACTTAGATTGGCTCAGGAAGTAATAAATAAAAATGACAATGAGGTCTATCGGTCGGGCACAAGAATTACGAATACCTTATTGAATATTTTGAAAGAGCAGGGGATTGAAGAGCTCAAGGTATTGGATGCAGAAGGCTCATTCATATTGAATACCCTGGAAAAGGATGATACCAATTCTCAGAATGATGCCTTACTCAAAATCCATAATATTATGCGTATTGGGGAACCACCAAATATCGAGAATGCCCGCCAGACATTTTATCGCTATTTCTTTGACCCACAACGATATGACTTATCCGAGGTTGGCCGGTATAAGATTAATCAAAAATTGGAGTTGTCAATATCAGAAGAGGTAATGACCTTAACCCCTGAAGATATCCTTGAAACAATCAAGTATCTATCGAAATTGATTAAAAAAGAAGGGGATGTTGATGATATTGACCATCTGGGCAATCGACGAATAAGACCGGTGGGAGAATTATTACAAAATCAACTTCGTATAGGCATGACAAGACTGGAGCGGAGTATTCGTGAGCGGATGGCTATTCAAGAGATAGAGACAATGACTCCGCAAACCGTGCTGAACATAAAACCGGTTACCGCCGCTCTCAATGAATTCTTTGGCTCGAACCAACTCTCTCAATTTATGGACCAGACAAATCCATTGGCTGAATTAACCCATAAACGAAGGTTGTCTGCCCTGGGACAGGGAGGCTTATCTAAGGAACGGGCAGGATTTGAGGTGCGGGATGTGCACTATTCGCATTATGGAAGAATCTGCCCTATCGAGACACCAGAAGGTCCTAATATCGGCTTGATTGTTTCTATCTCTGTCTATGGGAGACTAAATCATCTTGGTTTTATCGAAACGCCTTACCGAAAAGTCGTCAAGGGTCGGGTGAGCGACCAAATCGAATATCTGTCGGCCGATAAAGAACAAAGGTATGTTATTGCCCAGGCAAGCAGTAAAATGGATAAGAAGGGAAATTTGACAGAAGATGTGGTGGCGGCAAGATACCAGGATGACTTCCCCTTGGTTACAGCGGATAAGGTTGACTATATGGATGCCTCTTTAAAACAAATTATTAGTGTGGGGACATCCTTAATTCCTTTCTTGGAGCATGACGATGCCAATCGCGCCTTAATGGGTTCCAATATGCAGCGGCAGGCAGTGCCATTACTTATTTGTGAGTCGCCTTTGGTTGGCACAGGCATAGAACAATATATCGCCCGGGATTCAGGCATAGTGATTATTGCCCCGGTTGATGGAATAATTACCCGGGTGAGTGCTACGGAGATTATCCTGAAAGGTGATGACAAGAAGGAATATCCTTATAATCTTTTGATATTCAAAAGGTCTAATCAGGCCACCTGTGTTCATCAGAAACCTATTGTTACCAAAGGAGAACGGGTCTCAAAGGGTCAGGCTTTAACCGAAGGAACAGCGACCGATAATGGTGAATTGGCCTTAGGGCGAAATATCTTAGTCGCCTTTATGCCCTGGCAAGGTTATAATTTTGAAGATGCCATCCTGATTTCAGAAAAGTTGGTCAGGGATGATGTTTTTACCTCGATTCATATCGAAAAATATGAATTGGAGGCCAGAGATACTCAACTCGGTCCGGAACAAATTACCGCCGATATTCCTAACCTGGGGGCAGAGGCACTGAAAAATCTCGATGACCGGGGTATTATCAGGCTTGGCGCCAGGGTTAAATCAGGGGATATATTGGTTGGTAAGGTGACTCCAAAAGGTGAGACAGAACTTTCCCCTGAATATAAATTACTCCATTCGATATTTGGTGAAAAGGTTAGAGAGGTGCGTGATACCTCTCTTCATCATCCTTATGGAAGTGAAGGGGTAGTTATTGATGTGAAATACTTTTCCAGTAAAGCAGGCGATGAACTTCCACCGGGGATTGAAGAATTAGTCAAGGTTTATGTGGCCACTAAACGCAAGATTATGGTTGGGGATAAAATCGCTGGAAGACATGGAAATAAAGGGGTTGTGGCCAAGATTTTACCTGAGGCGGAAATGCCTTACCTCGAAGATGGAACACCGGTAGAGATGGTCCTGAATTCATTGTCCGTGCCTTCCAGAATGAATATTGGTCAAATATTAGAAACCCATCTTGGTTGGGCGGCACATAAATTAGGCATTAAGGTAACCTGTCCTGTATTTGACGGCTCTACGGAGACGGAAATCAAAGAATATCTTAAATCTGCAAATCTGCCGGAGGATGGCAAGAGCTGGCTTTATGATGGGCAAACAGGAAAAAGGTTTAACCACAAAATTACGGTGGGTTATATTTACATGATGAAGTTGATTCACCTGGTAGAAGACAAGATTCATGCCCGCAGTATTGGGCCATATTCTTTAGTCACCCAACAACCCTTAGGTGGCAAGGCTCAGTTTGGCGGACAAAGACTTGGAGAAATGGAGGTCTGGGCATTAGAGGCTTATGGTGCCACCCATGTTTTACAGGAGTTTTTAACCGTAAAATCAGATGATATTATTGGTCGGGCAAAGGTATATGAGGCAATTGTCAAGGGAGAAAATGCCCAGGGACCAGGGGTGCCGGAATCTTTCAATGTCTTGTTTTATGAACTCCGTGGATTAGGCTTAGATGTGAAGGTGTTGGATGATAAGGGTAAAACTATTGATATAAAAAGGTTGAATGAAGACCGACGAACTCCTTTGCCAGGGATACGGCAGGGAGGATTATAGGTCCTATAAGTCTTATAAGTCCTATAATTTTTTAAGGAGGATTTTCTATGTTTAAACAAATAAAACAGGAGACCGAGTCAAAAAAAGATATCGAGGCTCTGTTTTCTGCAGTTGACATGGCGACTAACTTTGCCGCTATCAGTATCGGGTTGGCTTCTCCTGATGTGATTCGTTCCTGGTCCTATGATAAGGTAAAGAAACCGGAAACAATAAACTACCGCACCTTTAGACCTGAACGAGATGGATTATTTTGTGAGAGGATATTTGGGCCGAATAAAGACTGGGAATGTTTTTGTGGTAAATATAAAAGTATGCGATACAAAGGGGTTATTTGTGATAGATGCGGCGTAGAAGTAACCCATTCCGAGGTTCGAAGACAACGAATGGGACATATTGAATTGGTTACCCCTGTCTCTCATATCTGGTATTTTAAGCGTGTCCCATCGCCCCTGGCACTGGCATTGAATATATCCATAAGAGATCTGGAACGGGTCCTTTATTATGAAGGATACATTGTTCTTGATGTAGGTGAGAATGTCCCTCTGGAAAAGAAAGATGTTCTGAGTGATGACGAATATAGGGGTTTGCGCGAGAAATATGGCACTGGCTTTGAAGTAGGTATGGGTGCAGAGGCCATCAAGAGATTATTAAAAGAAATTGATGTCAAGGACGAGGTAGAAAATTTACGATTGGAAATGGAGGAGGAGGCATCTCACCAGAAAAAACGCAAGATTGTCAGACGGCTGGAGATATTAGAAGCCTTTTTGAAAAGTGGCAATAAGCCTGAATGGATGATTTTAGATGTTATCCCGGTTATTCCACCTGAACTGCGGCCTATGGTTCAATTAGATGGTGGTAGATTTGCTACCTCTGATTTGAATGACCTATATCGACGGGTAATAAATCGTAACAATCGGTTAGAGCGGCTGATGGCCTTAAAGGCACCCGATATAATTATTCGTAATGAAAAAAGGATGATGCAGGAGTCGGTTGATGCCTTGTTTGATAATGGAAGAAGGGGAAGACCTGTTCGCGGCACAGGCAATAGACCGCTAAAATCCTTATCGGATATGCTTAAAGGCAAACAAGGCCGATTCCGTCAGAATCTATTAGGCAAACGGGTTGATTATTCAGGCCGGTCGGTTATTGTGGTCGACCCCACCTTGAAACTACACCAGTGCGGTCTGCCCAAAAAAATGGCATTGGAGTTATTTAAACCTTTTATTATGCGTCGATTGGTGGCTGATAATTTAGCCCACAATATCAAAAGTGCTAAACGGATGGTCGAACGAGAAAGTTCGGATGTCTGGGATGTTTTGGAAGAAGTTATTCTTGACCACCCTGTTCTGCTGAATCGTGCCCCTACCTTGCATCGTGCCGGCATCCAGGGTTTTATGCCTGTTTTAATTGAAGGGGATGCCATCAAGATTCATCCCTTAGTTTGCACGGCCTTCAATGCCGACTTCGATGGTGACCAGATGGCGGTTCACATTCCCTTATCGATTGAATCACAGATAGAAAGTCAGCTTCTAATGCTGGCGGCTTATAACCTTTTGTCCCCGGCTAATGGCGGACCTCTGGTTACCCCTACTCAAGATATTATCCTGGGATTATGTTATCTGACTAAAGAAAAACCAAATGACATGGGAGAGGGTAAAATGTTTTCCAGTATAAATGAGGCTTTAATGGCCCAGGAAGAAGGGCTGGTAGGTTTAAATGCCATGGTCTTTATCTCTCAAAATGGTAAAAAATTACAGACGACTATCGGCCGCTTTATATTTAATGAGTGCCTGCCGGAAGAACTCCAGTTTATCAATAATAAGATAGATAAGAAAAAAATAGGGCAAATAGTTATCGATGCCTACCGTAAATGTGGTATGAGTAAAACAATAACTTTATTGGATAAGTTAAAACAACTTGGTTTTTATTATGCCACTGTATCGGGTGCCTCCATTGGCATAGATGACATCAAAACCCCGGACCAGAAGGCAGAATTATTAAAAGGAAGTTATAAAGAAATAGAAAAAATCATGGATCAATATCAGAAGGGGGTTATCACTGAGGAAGAGAGATATAATAAGGTGGTGGACTTGTGGACCTATGTCTCTGATGAGGTGGCCAGGGTAATGTATGAGCGACTAAGTAAGGATATGGATGGGTTTAATTCCGTGTATATGATGATTGATTCAGGGGCAAGGGGAAGTAAACAGCAGGTTCGACAATTAGCCGGGATGCGAGGACTTATGGCTAAACCATCAGGGGAAATAATCGAATTACCCATTACCTCTAATTTTAGGGAAGGACTGACGGTTCTGGAATATTTTATCTCCACCCACGGTGCCAGAAAAGGATTGGCTGATACGGCTTTAAAAACCGCCGATGCAGGTTATTTAACCCGTAGATTAGTGGATGTATCCCAGGATGTAATTATCAATATCGATGATTGTGAGACGATTAACGGCATAGTCGTTGAGGCAATAAAGGAAGGGGATGAAATCATAGAGCCGTTGGGTGACCGTATCTTAGGAAGAATATCCTTAGATGATGTGGTTAATCCTATGAGTGGTGAGGTGATAATCAAGGCAAATGAGGAGATAACCGAGGATTTTGCCGCGGCCATAGAAGAGGCAGAAATCGACAGGATAAGAATTCGTTCAGTGCTTACCTGCGAGACTCCAAGGGGTGTTTGTGCTAAATGCTATGGTCGGAATTTAGCTACCGGGAAATTAATCGATATTGGTGAGGCAATAGGTATTATTGCCGCCCAATCCGTTGGAGAACCAGGAACACAATTAACTATGAGAACCTTTCATATTGGAGGAACGGCCTACCGTCAAATCGAAGAGCGAGAGATTAAATTACCCCATGAGGTTGAAATTGTAGAGTTACCAAGAAGATTGATTCAATTAAAAGATGGGACAAAGGTATCGGCCAGGGCTGGCGATTTGACCTTACGCAAGGTGCTCAAGGAATATGAATTGTCTCCAAAGGTAAAGCCGATTGTCTTTGATGGGCTGTGGGTAAATCCAGGTGAAAAAATTGCCGAAATCGAGGAAGATGGGCAACTAAAAAATCTAACCACGGATGTGGCTGGAATAATTCGGATAGAAGGTAATAAAAGAATTTTGATTGCCGCCAAGGATAGAAATATCCCTATCAAAACAGGCGGGAAGATATTCGTTGATATTGGCGATATTGTCCCGGCTGATAAATTGATTGCCGAGGTTGACCCTTATAATGAACCAATATTGAGCGAGGTGGACGGGACAATCCAGTTTAAGGATATTATTAAGGATAGAACTATGCGCGAAGAACTTGATGAAAATACCGGTTTGTTTAGAAGGGTAATCATCGAAGACCGTGAAGGAACGCTTCAACCCCGAATATGTGTTGTTCGTCAAGAGCAAGCAACGATTAACTATATTATTCCTAATGGAGCCAGGGTAGTAGTCAATGATGGTGATGAAATTCCGGCTGGGACGGTTATTGCCAAATTCCCACAAGAACTAATTAGAACTAAAGACATCACCGGTGGATTACCGCGTGTAGCTGAGTTATTTGAGGCTCGAAGACCAAAAGAACCTGCCTTAGTTACTGAAATCGATGGGGTGGTAAAATTTAAAGATGTTCATGAAAATAAACGGGTGATTATGGTTGAGAATGAAACAACTAAAGAGATTAGAGAATATGAGGTTTCCATGGGTAAACATCTCAAGATTCATGAAGGGGATGAATTGTCGGCCGGAGACCAATTAACTGAAGGGCCAATTGACCCCCATGATATTTTAAAGATAAAAGGTGAACGAAAATTACAAGAATATTTACTCAATGAAATTCAAGAGGTCTATCGGCTTCAGGGCGTAAATATCAATGATAAACATATCGAGGTGATTACCCGTCAGATGCTGCGTAAGCTTGAGGTTACAGATACAGGGGATACAACCTTCTTGTTAGGTGAGCAAGTGGACAAATTCAAATTTAATCAGGTAAATGAATCTGTCCAGAGCAGGGGGAAAAAACCTGCCCAGGCCAGACCAATATTAATGGGTATTACTAAGGCTTCTCTCTCCACGGAGAGTTTTATCTCCGCGGCGTCCTTCCAGGAAACAACAAAGGTTTTAACCGAAGCCGCCATACAAGGCAAGATAGACCAGTTACATGGATTAAAGGAAAATGTAGTCATTGGACGACTTATTCCAGCAGGAACAGGGGTGCCTATCTATAATAAAATAACAGCCGAAAGCCTGTATCAAACAGAAAGCGAGGAAATAGAAATAGAGGAAAAGGTAGAAACTAAAACTAAAGAGTAAGTCCTTCCTTGCTTCTTCCCTCTTCCCTAACCTGGACGAGCCAGAACCAACCAGGATATGTTCTCACACAAAGACGCAAAGATTTTTTTGTTTTTCTTATTCCTTTATAACTTTCCTTTGTGCTTTTGTGCCTTTGTGTGAGAATCAATAATTCTCATTATGAAAATGTGTCCGCAATGAGAAGTGGAGAATAGGAAGAATTG
>JASEHU010000075.1 GCA_030018635.1 bacterium | reverse complement strand
ATTCTACATTCGGTATTTCCATCTCATAAGAACTTTTGACTAATATCTGCTATAATAGGTTTTTTCTGGGATTCTGCCTCTTTTATTAAAGAAGGAAAATACTCTTCCTCACATCTTTTCCTTGATGATTTTTTGATTAATTGGCAATGTCGGCTATCTTGAGGGGTATTATAGACAAATTCTCCAAATTCATTTAATACCCAACATGGAGTTCCTATTCTAGCAAGAAAAATCCTTCTGATTTGTTTCCATTCCTTACTATTGATAAAATCAGTTAAAATATGTTCACTGTCTATCGATTTGCCCATGATGATGATTAAACTATACCATAAATATAAGACTAATGTCAAGGATTTATTTAAAAAGATTTTTCTTGACAAATGCGTTGATTTATTATAAAATATAATATAGTTGCCGGGATGGCGGAATTGGCAGACGCACTGGACTTAAAATCCAGTGGAGATTTATCTCCGTGCCGGTTCAAGTCCGGCTCTCGGCACCAGGAAAACTATAGGTCATATAGGACTTATGAGACCTATAGTTTTTATTATCGCGGGGTGGAGCAGTGGCAGCTCGTTGGGCTCATAACCCAAAGGTCGGCAGTTCGAATCTGCCCCCCGCAACCAAATTCTGGCGGTGTAGCTCAGTTGGCCAGAGCAACGGAATCATAATCCGTGGGTCCGGGGTTCGAATCCCTGCGCCGCTACCAATAATTGTATATTCCTGGTAGTGCTTCATAACATTTGATTTTAGCAGTTCGGTGGTTTTTGTTAATAAGTTTCATTGCAAATTTATCATTGCAAAATTAACATTTCAAATTTAAAATGCTAAATGTTAAATTTGCAATTTGCAATGAAATCAACCCACAAAAACAAAGGGAATGAACCAGTAGAACGGTAGGTGCCATTATGAAAATAGAAGAACTTCGCACTCTTTATGCTAAAAGGCCATTTTGTCCCTTCGTAATTCATTTAGCTGATGGACAGGCAATTCCTGTGGAACATCCTGAGTTTCTGGCAATAGGACCAGAGGGAGATCCTATTTTTGTATTTCGGGTTGGGGTTGATAGATCTTTCGACATCATTGATATGTCACTGGTAACTACTCTGGAAGTAATGGGTGATACATCCCTGCGTAGATAAAAATATAAAACAGGAATGTTGTCTGACAATATAACTAACCAATGTTAGAAATGAAGGTAAATGAAAATGCTATTTAACAGAAGGGGATAGGATTACGGAAAAAGGATAATAGAAATCATAGAAAGACGAACTAAAAATAAGGAGGTGGAAGAATGGCAGATGTAGGACAAGCAGCCCAGATGGCAGAATTGTATCTAAGAAGTTTAGTCCCCAATGTTTCGAACATTATGCTTGAAGAGGTGGAGTTGTCAGACGATGAACAATTCTGGCTTATTACATTAAGTTACAACGATTTATCTACAGGCATACAAAATATGTTTGGAAAAACCGTCAAGCTATTCAAAGTTAGAAAAGACAATGGAGAAGTGATATCAATGAAGATAAGGAAGGTTTAATGAATAATAGTTATATTGACTTACTATTTCAGAGGTATAAGAATCAAGACATTGTAGTTGATGCAAACCTACTTCTTGTATATTTTTTAGGCACTTTTAATCCGCAACTTATTACAGAATATAAGAGAACAAAAAAATACACACTTGAGGATTTTGAGAATTTGTCCCAATTTATCAAATCTTTTAATTGTTTACTCACAACACCTAATATTCTTACGGAGGTTAGTAATTTATCTACATCGTTAGAGGAACAAATAAGGCAGGAATACTTTAAAAAATTCAAGGAGATGGTTACCATATTAAGTGAAAAGGTTGTTCTGAGTAGTCAGGCTGTAGGAAACAAACACTTTGAGAAATATGGTTTAACAGACGCAGTAATTATAGAATTATGTCAAAAGAAATACTTAGTGCTCACAGATGATTTTCCACTATCAAATCTATTGTCCAGCATAAATATCGATGTAATAAATTTTAATCATATTCGAGACTACAGATGGTCAATAGGTCAACGGTAGAAAAAGTCGCTGAAGATAACGGTATTTCAAGTTGCAATTTGACTCTATCGTTGTAAAGAATAAAGGATTGTAAAGACTGGAATTTGGACTGTTTTTCGAGCATTATCCATGATAGAAACAGTAGAAAAGACTATTACTCAATATCGGATGTTGACTAAAGGTGACACGGTCGTAATTGGCATTTCTGGAGGACCTGATTCGGTTGCCCTGGGACATATCCTCTCAAGCCTCCAAGAAAAATATAAATTAACCTTGCACCTGGCTCATTTGAACCATTTGTTACGAGAAGAGGCAAAAGAAGAGGCGGTATTTGTCCAGGAATTAGCCGAATCACTAAATCTGCCGGTAACAATCGAAGAAATTGATATTGCCCAGGATACCTCAAGGAATTTCTCCATAGAACAAAAAGCCCGCAAGGTTAGATATGAATTCTTGATTCGAGTGACAAAAGGTCTAAAGGCAACTAAAATCGCCCTGGCACATCATTTTGATGATAATCTCGAAACAATTATGATGTGGTTAATCAGGGGTTGTGGGGCAGAAGGTTTTGGGGGAATCCCGCCGGTAAGAAAAATTGATACACAACCACCAGGCAAGCCTGTTTTTATTATTCGACCGTTAATAAATATTACCAAACAAGAAATTGAGCATTACCTTAAAGAACATAAATTATCATTCAAAATCGACTCATCTAATCTAAAAAAGGACTATTTACGAAATAAAATCCGGCTGGAATTATTACCCAGATTGGAGGAATACAACCCAAATATAAAAGAGGCATTAAGTAAATTGTCTCTTTTGTGGGAGGTAGATAACGAATACCTGAATTTTCTATCGACCATGGAGAGAGAGGTTATATTAGAAAATGGTGCCATTGATTTAAAGAGGTTTTCTGAATTACATCAAGCTATCCAATCCCGTGTCTTACGGCAAATTATCGAAGAGGTCAAGGGAAACTTAGAAGGGATTACATTTAAACATATCGAGGCTATCTTGAATTTAATTAAAGATGGCCCTGCCCAAGGAAGTTTGGACCTCCCGGCAAATATTAAGGTAAAAAGGGAATACACTCAATTATGGATTTGTCAGGGTAAAAGCGAAGAAAGGGAAAAGGGAGAAGAGCGGTATTTAATCGTCCCTGGTATTACTGAAATAGAGGGGAGACAAATAGAAACCAAACTACTTCCAAAAGAGGCATTCTCTTCCCTTTTTCCTTCTCCATCTAAGGCATATTTAGACTACGATAAGCTGAAATTGCCGATATTGGTTCGCCACCGTAAATGCGGGGATAAATTTCATCCCTACGGAATGGCCGGGACCAAAAAAATCAAGGACTTTCTCATAGATTTAAAGGTGGCTAAAAAGGTGCGGGATACAGCCTATCTTTTAGAAGATGGTCAAGGGATAATCTGGATAATGGGATTTAACAGGATTGATGAACGGGTAAAGATTACTGAGGCAACAAAAAATGTACTGGTTGTTGAAGAACAGACAATTTGAAAGGAAATTTTTATCACGAAATAACGAAAGGATAAAGGCACGAAAAGATTTAAAACCTTGTAAAGGTTTTAAACCTTGAAATGGAATTTGAGGAGTAAGCAGGAAGGATTAAGGGTAGTAAATTAAACCCCTTTCGTGTTTTCATCTTTTCGTGATTTCGTGATAAGATTTCTATATTGTGCTTTCAAATTATCCGGTTGAAAAAAGGAATTAGTGATGGATGCCGAAATAGTTAGCAAACTTTCAAAGATAATTTTACAAAAAAGCGATATTACCTTCGCTTATATTCATGGCTCATTCTTGACGCAGGAGAGATTCAACGATATAGACATTGCCCTTTATGTGAAGGAAAAGGTGATGGATAAGATTAATGTGGTTGATTTTGAAATTGATCTATCATTAGAAATAGAAGAAGTATTAAAAATTCCTGTGGATGTGAGAATTTTAAACTCTGCACCATTGAGTTTTAAATATCAAACATCCGCCGGTTATCTTCTTTTTAGTCTTGACGAGGAAAGAAGAGAAAATTTTTTATGTAATACATGGAGTCAATATTTTGATTTTTTCCCTGTTGCCCAGGATTATTTGAGGGAGGTATTAAGTGGCTAAATTTAATATTGACCGAATTAGACAATTGGCTGGAGAGATTAACCTTTGTCTATCAAAACTTGAGAAAATTGGAGGACTTTTAGAGGAGGAGTTTATCAACAATTATGAGAAGATAGACAGTGCTAAATATAATCTGATCATAGCCATAGAAGCGGCAATCGACATCTGTAACCATATTGTGGCTAAAGCGGGTGGACGAGCGCCGTGTGATTATGCCGATTGTTTTAGAATACTGGGAGAGTTAGGCATTTTTAGGGAAGAGTTTGTTAAACAATTAGAGAAAATGGCCAGGTTTAGAAACTTTTTAGTCCATCTTTACTGGCAGGTAGATAATCACAAGGTATATAATATTATAAAGAAAGATATATTTGATTTGAAAAAATATCTTAAAGGTATAGGTGAATTTATAAGTGAATAAAGGTTTAAATTTAACTTTATGGTTGATTTTTTTGATATTGGTTTTGCCTTATATGATTAAGACATTACAAACCCCTATTCCTCCTCAACCGAATAAAATCACCTACAGTGAATTTTTAGAGTATGTCCAGAAAAATAAGGTTGAAAAGGTTAAAATTGTTGAACAGGATATTAAAGGGATACTTAAAGGGGGGAAGGGGGAGAAGGTTTTTGTTACCTATATCCCTCATGAAGACCCTGATTTAATCAAATTCTTAATCGAGCATAAGGTCTCTTTTGAAGGTGATCGACCGACAGAGGCCAAGTGGTGGATGACATTACTCTGGTATCTGGGAAGTCCGCTCATCTTTTTTTTCTTTTTATGGCTTTTATTCTATCGTCAGATGAAGGGCCCGGGTGGAATAGGCAGGATAGTAACCTTTGGGCAAAGTCGGGCTAAATTTAGTCATAAAGAGAAATCACCTATTACCTTTAAAGATGTAGCTGGTGTAGATGAGGCAAAGGAAGAATTGCAGGAGATAATCGAGTTTTTAATGGGCCCGAAAAAATTCCAGAAACTTGGGGCTAAAATTCCTAAGGGTGTGCTTTTAGTAGGTCTTCCCGGGGCAGGCAAGACATTGTTAGCCAAGGCAGTAGCCGGAGAGGCTCAAGTCCCTTTTTTTAGTATCAGTGGCTCGGATTTTGTCGAGATGTTTGTTGGGGTTGGTGCCTCCAGGGTCCGGGATTTATTCGCTCAGGCTAAAAGACAGGTTGCCTCCACAGGTAAAGGCTGTATCATCTTTATAGATGAGATTGATGCTGTGGGAAGACAACGCGGGGCAGGATTTGGCGGCGGACATGATGAACGAGAGCAAACCTTGAATCAATTATTAGTTGAAATGGATGGATTTGGCACCGGTGAAGGGGTCATGTTGATTGCCGCCACAAATAGACCGGATGTCCTGGACCCTGCCCTACTCAGACCAGGAAGATTCGATAGACATATTACCGTAGATATACCTGATTTACTTGGTCGTGAGGCAATCCTTAAGGTTCATATGAAAAATATAAAGGTGCTCAAAGGGACGGATGTAAAACTGATAGCCAAAAGAACCTCTATGTTTGTTGGCTCTGATTTAGCTAATCTGGTTAATGAAGCCGCTCTCTTAGCCGCCAGAAGAAAGAAAAAAAGGGTAACCATGAAAGAATTTGAGGATGCTATAGAACGGGTTATTGCCGGTCCTGAAAAGAAAAGCAAGGTTACCTCTGAACGCGAAAAAAGGATTAAAGCCTATCATGAAGCAGGACATACTTTAATAGCTAAACTTCTACCCAATAGTGACCCGGTTCACAAAGTCTCCATTATCCCACGCGGTATTGCCGGAGGTTATACCCTGCAATTACCGGTTGAGGATAAACACCTTTATACCCGCACGGAACTATTAGATAAGATGGTAATTGCCCTCGGTGGTATGCGGGCTGAATTAATTGAATTCAATGATATGACCACAGGCGCTCAAAAGGATATTGAATGGATTACAGATATCGTTCATAAAATGGTCTGTGAATACGGTATGAGTGATAGTATGGGACCTATTGCCTATGGCAAAAGGGACCAGGAGATATTTTTAGGCCGGGATTTTATGAAAGAGAAAAACTACAGTGAAGAAATTGCCTCTAAAATAGATAAAGAGATTTATAATATTATTGACTTATGTAATAGGCGAGCTGAAGAATTATTAAAAGAAAATAAGGATAAACTTGACGCTCTGGCAAATGCCTTAATAGAAAAAGAAACATTGGAAAGTCAGGAGATAGATGCGATACTGGGGATAGAGGATGAGGGGAAATTGGAAATTGGAAATTAGAAATTGGGGAAAGAGAAGAGAACTAATTTCTAATTTGCGGTTAAAAATGGAGTTGAAATTAGAAATTAGGCTTACAAGTCTCTCCCCAATTTCTAAAAGAAATCACAGGGAAAACGATAAAATGAACCGTCCCGAAATTAGGTATCTTCTCTTTCTCTAATTTCTAATTTCCAATTTCTAATTTTCATTATACTTTAAAACATAGGAGGGAGATGCTAATGATAAGATTGTTGCTTTATTCAATATTTGTCTTAAATATTTCTGCCTCAAGTGCTAAAGCACAAAGTGATATTACGGTTATAGATAATGTCAATCAGCGGAGGATTTCTTTAGAATTTCTGACTAAAGATGGTGAAGAACTTCTTTCTTTGACGGATATATCCAAGGTATTTAAATCCTTTTCGCAATGGAATCCTATCACCAAAAAGATTACTCTTACCAAAGGCAATATCTCTGTCACCTTCAATATCGGCAGTGCTCTGGTGCAGATAAACAATCAAACCGTTTTAATGGATATGCCGGCTGAATTAATTACCGGCCGGGTATTTATTCCTGTAAAATTTATCAAAGACAGATTTCCTCAAGTTTTTGATGTTATAATTAGTTGGGATAAAAAAGGCAAGAAATTAACTATTGATAATAAAGAATTTACTCCACCTGTAGCCTTGAGTAATCAACCAACAGTAGCCGAATACTTCCCACTTTCATCAACCCGTCCTCCAGAAAAGCCTGAAATTAGTCAAAAAACACCAATGATGATTTCAGGGAGTATAACTGAAAAATTTAGAATAAAGACGATTATTATTGACCCTGGACATGGTGGCCATGACCCGGGTGCAATTGGCAGTAGTGGCATATTAGAAAAGAATGTGGTTTTAGATATAGGGAAAAGATTAGCCCAATTACTTAAGGATAAACTTCCTGAAACCACTATACTTATGACCCGGTATAACGATTATTTTGTGCCCTTAAAAGACCGGACGGGATTTGCTAACTACAAAAAGGGGGATTTATTTATTAGTATTCATGCCAATGCCGCTTTTTCAAAATATGCCAGCGGGTTTGAGGTTTTTTATCTTTCACCGGATGCCTCTGCCTCTGATGAACGAGCCAGGGCCTTAGCCGTTGTCGAGAATAAGGTGCTTGACCTTGAAAAAGAGAAAACCCCTACACAAGGAACAGATTATATTCAGCTCATCTTAGGCGGATTAGCTCAACAAGAATTTATAGACGAAAGTATTGAGTTAGCCGGAATAATCCAAAAAACGGTTTGTCAAAGGTTAAATCTTGATGACCGGGGTATTAAAAGTGCCTTTTTCTGGGTCCTAAAAGATGCAATGATGCCTGCTGTGCTTGTCGAGACCGGGTTTGTTTCTAATCCTTATGAGGCGCAAAAATTAAATAGTGAAGAGTTTAAAAACCAGATGGCTGAGACTATTGGTGAGGCTATTATTGAATATAAGACTTTATATGAGAAAAAATTAAAGGTAAATTATGAAGACTAAACTTCCTCTTTTAATAATTATGGCTTTTGTTTTAATAGGGCTGGCGCTATTTTTCCTCTCCCAAAAAGAAAAGCCCTTTGTCCGAATTCCATTTATATCGCCTAAGGAAATAACGGTAAAACTCTATTTTTCTTCTAAAGATGGTCTGTCTTTTGTTCCAGAGGAACATCGAATACCTAAATTAGGGGATCGACTCCAACAAGCCAAAGAGGTTATCAATGAGTTAATCAAAGGTCCAATATCTGCGGATTTATTCCCCACTATACCTCAACAAACACAACTAAAGGAAGTATATTTTTATAACGATATTACTTATGTTGACTTTTCTAATGAGTTAATAAAAAGCCATCCCGGAGGCAGTAGTGGGGAAATTCAAACTATCTTCTCTCTTGTTAATACCTTGACCTCTAATTTTCCGGAAATTAACTATGTTCAATTTCTGGTAGAAGGGAAGGAAATCGAAACTATCGCCGGACATATTGATACCACTATGCCTTTTCAACGAAGGGAAAGTGAGAAGATGAGAAAGTGAGTAACTGCTCAGTTAACGGTGCGGTAGAGATTGGTAGAGATGAGTGGAGATTAGGTAGAGATTTATTGTTTTCTTTACCAATCTCCCCCTGTAAGCGTTCAGGTGTCAGGTATCAGCAGTCAGGTAAAGAGAAAAGTTAAGAAA
>JASEHU010000074.1 GCA_030018635.1 bacterium | reverse complement strand
ATATCAAATGGAATGACCCACTAACCTACTTCACAACTGATAACTGAGGCATTACTATAAAAGGTAATTGCTCAGTGAACGGTGGAAAAATAAGTGGAGATTGGTGGAGATTAAATGGAGATAAAGTGGAGATTTATTGTTTTCTTTACCAATCTCCCACTAATCTCTACTTAATCTCCCCCCTAATCTCTCCAATTCTCCCTATTCTCCACTTCTCATTACTTACACATTTTCATAATGAGAATTGCTGGGTATAAAAGTAATCGATCAGTGATTAAAGGCTTGATTCACTGATGTTTAGCAAAATTCGGGGTTCGAAAATCAGACATCCTGAATTCCGAAATCTAAAACCCCGAATCCCCTTAAACTTCCCTATTAATCACTAACCGATTACAAATTTAATGGAAGAGATTTTATTAGATTTTTAATGTCCACCACCCTCTGGAGCACCATGAGCAGGTTTGGGTGCAGGAGGTTTCTTCCGTTTTTCTTTTGGAATTGGTGGTGGAATTAGCTCTTTAACCAGACGGGTTAATCCCTTATTTTTTGCCTTCCAGAATATACCACCATCTATTGTTTGAAAGATACCTCCTTCTGTACCTGCATAGATAATATTTGAATCTTGCGGGTCAAAAATCAGAGTATGGACGGATGTATTGACTAAACCGACATTTATTCTTTGCCATTGTTCACCTTTATCTTCACTTTTATAGACTCCACCAATCCATGTTCCGGCATAAATTATCTCAGATTGCCCAGGGTCAATTAACAGCGTTCGAATATGAGGGTTAAGAAGCCCTTCTGTCTTTAATTCCCAATTTTTACCTTCATTTTCGCTTTTGAGGACGCCCCCTTCTACAGCGGCATAAATCGTCTCACTTCCTACCATACTTACGGCTACATCTCGAATATTAAGATTACTTAACCCTGTATTTACCGGATAAAAACTCATCCCTCTATCTTCACTTTTATAAATCCCTTTTTCCCATGTGCCGATATAGATTTTATGAGGTTGGTTGAAAGAAATAGCTATTGAGGTAATCTGTAAGGTAGCTAACTCTCCCCCTACCCCTTCCCATGTCTCTCCACCATTATCACTAATAAATAATCCGCCTGAGCCAAAACAACCAGCATAAAGTCGAGCCGAATTAGTTGGGTCTATGGCTAATACCCGCACCAATGGATTAATTAAACCAACATTCTTCTCTACCCATTCATTTCTCTCATTTGTGCTTTTATATACCCCACCATCACCACCTACATAAATAATTTCCTGTCTTTTAGGGTCAACAACTACGGTATAAACATTAAGGTTGTAAAGACGGTGGTTTACCGCCTTCCATGTATTAGCCTTATCGTTTGACTTATACACCCCATATTCGGTAGCGGCATAAATCTTGTTTGAATCCGTAGGGTCAATGGCTAAAGAATAGACCCACTTAATTTCTACCTCTTTCCATTTATATTTAGGCTCCGGGATGGTAGTTAGGTCTTTGCCTTTAGGCGGTGCACAGCCTAAAATCAGACAGGTTATTATAGAAAAAATTGAAATCTTTCTCATTTTTTAATCCTCACCATTTCCTCACACACCATAATAAATTATGGTGCTATTCTCATATGAGGATAATACCCTGATTTATTAGGGTCACACACACACACTCTCTCTCTCACTCACTTTCTCACTTATCTAATCCACAAATTTCTGCTAATTAGTATAACACCGATTAAAATGGCTAAAAATGTTAAATGTTCGCTATTGCCTTTTACTTGCTCAAAACTCCATTTTTTTGATTCACCGCCTTCTTTACGGTATGGAGTTAATTTTGGGATAAGGGCTGGTACCTGCCTGACGTATTCGGTGTATTCTTCACCAAATATCTTCTCTAATCTTTCGCTCTCTTTCTTTAATTTATAAGGAAGATACTGAAAGAATAAAACGGCTAGTCCCAAAGCAAGAATATAGAAATTGTAAGCACAAAGACACATACCAATCGTCACCAGAAGTGTGCCAATATAAAGTGGATTTTTGACATAGGCATAGGGTCCTGTGGTGGTCAAGGATTTATCCTTTCTCAAATGACCAGCAGCCCAAAACCGAATAATCTCTCCCAACAAAACAATCACTACACCAATTAAAAAAGGGACAGGTCGTGCATTGGAAAAAACAATTAAAAGAAGAGCAACGATACAGGAAAATATTTGTTTCATCGTTATATTTTTTATTGAAATCATAGTTCTTTTGACCTCCATGTCTATCTTTTTGCAATTACTACCCTT
This sequence comes from bacterium, assembly GCA_030018635.1. Lineage (GTDB taxonomy): Bacteria > UBA9089 > CG2-30-40-21 > CG2-30-40-21 > SBAY01 > SBAY01. The sequence continues at coordinate 6,606 of JASEHU010000074.1, read as the reverse complement.
GCTATTCCATGATAATCGTTAATTATTTTAACCTCATCGAATTCCTTGTGTTGCAAAACGGTATCCTTTATTGTTTGTGCTTGGTTATAACCTATTTCTAAGACTAACCTGCCACCTTGTTTTAAATAATTTAGCGAGCCGGCAATTATTTTCTCGTAAAACACCAATCCTTCCTCGCCTCCGTCTAAAGCAACTTTCGGCTCAAACAAAACATCCGGAGGTAACTCTTCCCATTGTGATGTAGCTACATAAGGTGGGTTAGAAACAACGATATCTACCATTTCCTTTAGATTGAATCCATCTAACGGTTCAAATAAATTCCCATGTCTAAAGACAATCTTATCCCCTACCCCTAATTTAGCGGCATTTATTTTAGCCACTTCTAAGGCAGAAATAGAGGTGTCTGTGGCATACACCCTGACGTTTAAGGCTAAAGCCAGGCTAATGGCAATTATTCCACTCCCTGTTCCAATATCAACCAGCACTGGTGAAAGGTGAAGTCCCTTCCCAATTTTTATTACCTCTTCCACTAAAATCTCAGTCTCCGCTCTTGGAATGAGGACATCCGGATTAACCATAAATTCCCAGTCCATAAATGCCTTTTTACCTAAGATATAAGCCACAGGTTCGTAGGCGGTGCGTCGTTTGAGTAGTTCCCAATATTGGGTTAATCGATTTTCAGGCAAGCAGACATCACCATTGAGGTAAAGTTGCACCCGATTCATTCCCATTAACTCACCTAACAACACCTCAGCATCAGTTTTAGCCGTATCGATTTGGTTATCCTCAAGATATTTAGTTGCTTCAGGCAATAATTGTCTCAGTTGCATGGTTATATTTCCTTATATTTTCGGGTGATTTCAGATAACGGCTTGTATTCACGAAGTCGCCAAAGACGACTTGGGCGAAGGATGAATACTTTATTAGGCGATGTTCTGTAACTTCGTGAATACAACAACATTGTAAAATGAAAATTGTAAATATTAAATTGTTTATTTCCTTTATTTGACTGGCGTTGTCTTCCACCTTACAATTTCCAATTTGCAATATTCAATTTACAATTCAACATTCGCAGAATGTCGCCGAACGATTTGCAGGTTTACGAAGTTGCCTTTAGGCAATTTTGTAAACCTGCTGTTATTTGAAGTTGAGCATATTAATTTCTCAAAGGTTAGTCTTTAGAATCTTCATGTCTTTGCTGAATTTGGACAATTTTTCGTTCTACAAATTCATAGATTTCTGTGGCTATAGCAACTGCCTTATTTGCCATTTCAAGTGTGAAGTCATATATCGGTAGTTCAGGATAACGTGCTTCATGTTGATAAGATTGAAGATTCATACATTTAGAACGCAAACGGAGAAATTCCTTATCCCTTTGACCACATAAATCAATTAATGTTCGCAAAGAGTGGAGTTCAGGTGCCGCTTTGCCTGATGCTTCAAGAAAAGCTTTCAGACTCTTTTCTACACATTCACGAGCTTCAAAGCAAGGTTTGTGGTAAAAATAAGTGATTCTCTCTAATTTACTCTTTGCCCATTCAAGATCACTTTTGGCATAAAATAAGAGTTGTGCATAATATTTATCAGGATATAATGGTTTTGAATTATTGTTTTTCATATAATACCCGTCCTTTAGCCATGATTTCCTGAAGTAAAAAGGAATTACCGCTTCTTAAACTGTCCTCTACTTGTTCGGGGGTTCTAACTATTATATCTAAAGCAAAAAATCTACCTGTAAATAATTCGTCAACCTTTCGTTCAACTTCACGTACATTTTGAATTCCTCGCTTGATAATATAAATATCTATGTCGTGGGATTTCTTCATATTCCCTTTAATAACAGAACCAAAGAGAATTATTTTGTCTGGATTAAGATAGTCTATCACTTTATCTCGAATCTCTTCTATAAGTGAAGGAGTGATAGATTCAAGAATTGTCATCTCTTTTTTCATTAGTTTATAACCTCTCCAATTATTTACTCACTACTACTCAATTGCAGATAACGGGGCGCGGGGTATGCGAAGTTGGATGAACGAAAGCCAGAGGCTTTCGGCGCAGACAATTTCGCATACCCCGAGATAGGCGAAGTGCCTTTGGCACAAGCCTATCTCGGAGCGTCAGCCCCGCGTCCCAATAAGCAAAATGCCGAAGGCATTTTGCTTATCGATTCAAGGGTTTGTAAAGTTTTGCAAAGCAAAATTTGGGTAAACTTTAGTTCCCCACAAACCCTTTGTTATACGCTGTTTCGCCAATCTCTTAGTTCAAAATCCTATTTATCCTACTTTCCACTTTTAGAATGTTTTCCTACTTTCTTTTTAGCTCCACTATAATAGAAAAAAGACAAAAAAGACAAAAACCTACTTTTTAGTAGTAGTATTACTTTCTATAATGTCTCTTATCTTTCAAAACTTACGAAGAACATACTCTCTAAACATCCGATCAGGCAAAGCAAAGACACCTCTTTGTTCTAGAATTAACAACTTTTTAGAAACTAATCGGTGAAGATATTTATTGACTGCTTCATTTTTGAACTTCTTTATTTTTTCCGTTATAGTTTTACTTTCAACTGGTTTATATTCTTCAGAAATAACTTTTAAAATCTCTTTTTCAGAAGGACTAGCGTCATCATAAAGATGATCAAATAAGATATTCCCAATCTGAGTTATTGCCATATCAAGTGAGACCTCCCAAGTATCATCAGTTACTTTTCCACCAAGCTGATTATCATAAAGGAAGCTACACAAAATCTGTAATTCAAATGGATGTCCTTCTGTATATTGCCATATCTTACTTTTAATTGAATCATTGAAAGTTACACCTGTAGCGTCAAGTATCTTGTCTAAAACATCTAATGTTTCGCTATGACACAGACGATTTAATCTCAAAGTGGGAATGAAATATCGCCCAATAGGATGATGTTTCTTTAAAAACTGACCCCAAGCCTCAGGAGTACTTGCTAAGACAAAAAGAAATCCTGTGTTCTTAACAATAACATCATCACTTAGAACATTTTTAATAATAGTTAGGTAACCTGAAATAGGATGATAATTTTGAGCATCGTCTAAAAGAATGACCACAACATCCGTCTCTTTCTTTACCGCATGCCATAGTCTTTCTAAAATATCGAGTAAAAGGACTTGTGGGTCTCCCTCGACTTCAATTTTTTCAGGCAATTGTACTCCACCACCGATAATAGGAAGACTAATTCCTATTCCCCTAAGGTATTCCATGAAGTTTTTCAATATTTCATATTTTACAGGTAGATTTCTAGGAATCTGAGAAATCAAATGTTGTGTAGCTGATATAAACTTATCACTTTCCTGAAATTCTCGTATTGGAAGATATGAGGTTAAAACTTTATTTGCTTGAGCAATTTTTTTAAACTCTCTTAATAAAGAAGTCTTACCAATACCCCATTCTCCTAAAATAAGAAAGTGATCGTACCTTTTTAATTTGAGTGCTTCGTCTAATTTGCGTTCAAAAATTCCAATCTCTTTTTCTCGTCCGATAAAAACCCGAGGTTCCATCCCAGATTTTGGAGTAAATGGATTTGGATAAATTGAATTCCTCATTATAATATTCATATCCTTTTTACAAACTTTTTACTTAATTTGCTATCTATTACCCTTCAAAATCTATAAGGCGAAATTGCGTATAACTTGTTCGTAGACGCATTGCGTCTATTTTTTCTATGGACAAACATTGTGTTACTTGCGTCTATCCTTCCAAAAAGGATATTTTTACGCAGTAGGTGCGTTGCCTATTTCTTATTCCACTATTTCTCGTCTTCTTTTTCACACCTTTTCTTTAAATCCAGATTATCAAGCGGGCTTTGTAACCTACTTTTTGTCCCGCGTGCTAACAGGATGCCAATAGTGTCCCTTGATAGTTTTCACCTTTTCCACATAATCAGGCTTATATGGGAAGGCAACTATCACTCTGTTGTTCATTCTTTTTTTAATCTCTACACCTTTCATAATTTCATTATAACAAAGTCCCTAAATATTGTCAATTTTATTTTATTACGAGGCAGCAATTCTATTTTAACCTTTGCTCTTTTGCTGCCGAAATTAAGGCAGAGACAAGTTCATCCAGATCTCCATCCATAATATTTTCAAGTTTGTATAAACTTAAGCCGATACGGTGGTCTGTAATGCGATTTTGTGGGTAGTTGTAAGTTCGTATCTTTTCACTTCTATCCCCTGTGCCTACTTGTGATTTTCGTTCCTGGGCTAATTCTTTTTGGGCTTTAATTTCAGCCATTTCAAGGAGTCTTGCCCGCAAAACTCGCATTGCCTTGGCCCTATTTTTATGTTGTGAGCGTTCATCCTGACAGGTAACTATAAGCCCGGTTGGTAGATGGGTAATTCTTATAGCCGAATCGGTTACATTAACATGTTGTCCTCCGGCACCGCTTGACCTATAGGTATCAATTTTCAAATCCTCTGGTGAAATTTCTATCTCTACCTCTTCAGGTTCTTTCAATATGGCAACGGTGACAGCCGAGGTATGGACCCGTCCACTTGCCTCGGTTACCGGGACACGCTGGACACGATGTGTGCCGGCTTCAAACATAAGTTTTTGATAAACCCGCTCGCCCTCGATACCAAAAATGACCTCTTTAAAACCACCTATTCCCGTAGGATTGGAATTAAACATCTCTAATTTCCAACCCATAGAAACGGCATATTTACTATACATTCTAAACAGGTCGGCGGCAAATAGTCCGGATTCCTCACCCCCTGTCCCGGCCCGAATCTCCATGATGACATGCCTTATTTCTTCCTCAGGATATTCCTCTTTTGGGGTTAATAATTCCTGTAATTTTTCCTCTAATGATTTTTTTCGCTCCTGCAAACCTTGCAACTCTTCTTCAACCATTTCTTTAAGTTCCGGTTCGTTATTGAGCATTGGCTCAAGTTTCAATATTTCTTCTTCTATACCCTTATATTCCTTAAACTTAAGCACAGCAGGTTCGAGTTTTGCCCGTTTTTTCATCATCTCTTGATAGAGAGGTAAATTGGTAATACTTTCCCCTATTTTAGAGGTCAATTCATCATATTCTGTTTCTAATTCTTTTAATTTGTCAAACATAATTCCTCGTTTTCACGGATTTGTTGCTCAATTTCATCACGATGAGACCGAAAATATGCCCAGGCACTACTTAAGTCTTCGGCTCGTAGCGTCGGATAACACTTTAATAAATCTGATTCACTTGCTCCAAGTTGCTTAGCTCGAACCAATACCCATACTGGAATTCGAGTACGGACGATACATGCTTCTCCACCGCAAACATCTGGAGTGCTTTCGATATCAGGAAAGGCATCACCAATATCACACACCACCCATTGAAGTACCTTAGCCTTTTCTGCCCGTGTCATAGTAGACAACAATTTCTCTGTCTCTTGTAATGTAGTCATTTTTATTACAACCTACCTTCTACAATTTCCTCTATTATTTTAGAGTCTGAAACCGATTTACCACCAGGCATCTTTCTCCTTGCTGATTTAGATTCTAATTCTTCTACCAATCTCAATCTTACCGGTTTCCCACAGGTCATCTTTCCCTCCATACACGGTCCACTAACACAAGATGGTCCTGCTTGAGCAAAAATACTTGGACAAACCTTTTTTACCTTTTTAAGCATCTGGTGAGCCATTTGTCGAATTTCCCATTGGGCACGATTACAACAGCGTAATCGAAAAAAGTGAATCAACTCCCTGGCATTCATTGTTACCATAATCTTTGTATGTGTCCCCTCAGGTAAGACATACCGAGCATCCTCAACGGGGATACCAGCATTAACCAATTGTCGATACACATTATTTACTTTTTGTATGGTTTCTACAAATACCTTTTTTGCTTCAGGAATATTCTCAATGCTTGATGGGATGGTATATTTTAATTCATTGTATTTAACATATCGTTGGGATTGTTGAGAATAAGAGGCAATTCGATGTCTGACTAACTGATGGGTGGTTACTCGTGAAATTCCTTCTATGCCAAAGGTAAAATTTATATGTTCAAAGGGTGAGTGGTGTCCCATTTCCATCAATTTATTGATAAACCCACTCACCTCTTCTTCCTTCATCCGCTGCCATAAATCATCAATAGTTGCTTCTGAATAACATAGTTTAGCCGCCATAGCAACTAAAATCTCAGGCTCAGAGGTATATTTAAGAAGTTCTACTTTCACTTATTTCTCTGCTCCTTCTTCTTTTTCCTCTAATTTATATCTTTTGCGGAATCTTTCTACTCTACCAGCCGTATCAATCAGTTTTTGCTTACCGGTAAAGAAGGGGTGGCAATTAGAACAAATCTCAACCCGTAGATTAGGCACCGTATCGCGTGTTGGAAAGGTCGCTCCACAAGCACAACTAATCGTTGTCTCTACATATTCAGGATGGATTCCTTTTTTCAAAACTTTTCACCTCCAATTTAATGTCTAATATCTATAATCTATTATCTAAGTTACAAGTATACCATATTATTCTTATTTTGACAAGTGAAATTTTTACCACAACGTAATCACTCAGAAGGTGTGAAAAAACCCCTTTTGGGAACATTTTCGAAAAAATAAGTCCTGTAAAATCAAGGGTTTCCGAG
>JASEHU010000073.1 GCA_030018635.1 bacterium | reverse complement strand
ATAAGTCTTACCTGATGCCGCATTTAGGACACACTAATCTCCTTCATTCCTTAGTTTTGCAATGATTTTATATCTAAAAAAATTCGTATTTATTGAATCTTCTCCCCCATTCAGTGGCACATCATTTACCCATTCATACTCATGAATCCGTTTCTTCTTGTCAGTGAAACTTTTCCTGTTTATTTCATCTGGTTCATAGGCATCAATCCACTCCATCATATAGGTATGATCTCCTGGTTTGGCTACAAGTATATAATGCATTTTGGCTGACAATACATTTTTAATAAACGGTTGCTTGGAAAGAAGACTATCTCCATTAATAATGATACCCAATTGTGGATGAGCCTTCCTTATCTTTGGTATCAATCGTTTGGCTGCATTGATTTCACAATCTTGTTTATCATTTCCATCTGTATTACGAATTTCCTCTGGCATTAAAGGAATTACCTGTCGCACTCCAGGATGCATTATTGCCGCTTGCATTACTTTATGAGAATAACTGATAGTTCCCTCGCTATATTTTGTTGTGAGACAATTAGAACACTTAATATTTTCAGAGGAAAAGTATTGTGTCCCATCAATTGAACAAAGATACAATTCAGGGAAAAGTTGATAATGGAGAAGTAAGTATTTTCCTCGCTGTAATCGAGAAAAATAATTACCGAAAATTGGACTTATCTCTTCGCTATTAACTTCATCTATACTATCCCCCATCTGACTGTATTTAGGAATATCCTTAACACCAAAAAGAGTTTGGAGATTATCTCTATTATGTTTCTCCCTTAGTTCTTTCTGAAATTGCAATAATGATGGTTCCTGAAAATACATGCATGCAAATCCCGACATTAAGCAATCATGTAGACTATAATTTGTTTTTGATGCTTGTCGATTATCCGGCAGATGGTTAAAAAGTAAAGAAAGTTCAGCACGCAGACTACCAAAATTTAAATGTTTCTTAGATTTCATGAAATTCCCCTCCCAAAAGTAACATTTTCCATGAAATCTTAACACAAATATGTAAAATTGTCCAGAACTTTTTTAAAAATTGTGCGAAAATATTTTTTTGCCTGGCATAAAAATAAATGTTACCTGGACTTGACTTAAATAAGTTTTTAAAACAAAAAACCCAATATGTAGTGTATTTTGATAGTTAGGTGCTAATATATTGTGCCTCAATTCATAACATTGGGCTAAATAAGAATATCTGTAATATACCTTATTTTTTCACCGTGAATTGCTGTTTTGCGTGTGTCATTTTTCAATCTGGAGTGAATTTTTTTGTTTGATACTATCATAAGCATAAGAAAACAAACCTTTGTTTTTAGTAGGTTCTTTTGGGGTAAAGTTCTTTCGTGCCTTTTATTTTCTCTTATGTTTCTAAGGTTCATGAATTTCCTGAATGCCTCGATACGAGGGATTACATAAGAAGGAGAAAGAGGTAGTTGTTAAAAACTCCTGGTAAGTGATATACGGTGGGTGTCTTCAAATTTGTCATACGGAATGAAGGCATAATCAAGCCTGAAATCCTTGATTACAAATCCTGCTCCACATGTTAAATCTGTTAATGGTTCATTCTTTAAATTATCAAATTTGTATCGAAATCCTCCTCGTAAAAAAATGGACTCCAATACCCGATATTCTAAGCCTAAATGAATACTTGCCTCATTATCATATGGCTTTTTTAAATCTGCTACTAAAAGTAATTTATCATTCGGTAGACGATAGGCAATGCCAACTTTTAAAATAATAGGCAGTGTAAATTTTTCCTTGTATATCTTTATCTTCTGCCCTATATTTTGTAATACTATCCCTATATTAATTTTTTCTGTTGGATAATTTTTATAAAGTAATCCAACATCTATTCCTGCTCCCAACCCTTTTTCATTATCTAATTTCTGATGGATTATCTTTAAACTTAATCCCCCTAAAATGTCCTCCTTTATCTTTTGCCCTAAAGAAAATATCAGGCAATAATCATTGCTTTTAAAACTCCCTTCGTCTACAAGAGTAGCCTTTGTCTTTCTTGGAATATCATCTATAACCAAACCTATTATCCCTAAACCTATCACCCTTTCCATGTCTTCCATTGGATGAACATAGCCTACAAATTCATGATTTATTCCTTCAAAATAGGCATTATGCATAAATGTAGCCTCTCTTGTTTTACTCTGTACCAATCCTGCTGGATTATAGTAAATACAGCTAACACCCTCTGCCAGACCTACATATGCCTCACCCATACCCGATGCCCTGGCGTCTACACTTATCTTTAAAAATGTAGCTGCACTTTTACCTGCCTTACTATAACTGTTCTCCTTACCAAAACAATTACCTTTTAAAACTAATAATAAACAAAAAATAATTATCATCCATCTCATGATACTTACTCCTTTTACCTGATTATCCCTATCTTTCCTTTCTTTGTACCTTTATTACACTCCACTACATAAATATATACCCCATAAGAAACCGTTGAACCGCTATCATTCTTACCATCCCAACTTGCCTCCATATACCCCTGCCCAGTAGAAATAATCTCCTGCCCATCCCTTAATGTCCTCACCAACTCACCTGCAATATTGTAAATATAAACCTTTGGCTGACTGTTTAAAGGAATAAATGTTATCTTAACATAATTATCCCTCTCCGGATACCACGGATTAGGATAACTAATGATGTTCTCTACTGATACAATTACCTTTGCCCCGGTTAACATAAATGTAGTAAAAGCACTCACCTGTGCACTGACTATATTTCTTTCTTTATCAATCTCGCAGTCTTCGATTACCTCCCAGCTACCATTTCTTAACTGCAATATTTTCAAACTTTCCTCGTCTAACATTACATTATCTACTATTCCATCCTGGTCCTGATCTAAATATGGCAGGCTGATAGTAACTCCTTTTATCTCATCTACTACTTCATTTAAAGTAGATACTCGCCTACCTCTATGAGGAGGTTGTTTTCCATCTATCTGAGCACAAAATTGACGCATACTATCAAGTAGTGGTACATAAGGAATATCATTAATCTCAAGTGGTAAGCTAAGGTTATTTGCCAATGACCGTTGTGGTCCTCCTGGAGATTGAGGTGAGGTAATGGTAATATTTACCGCTACAGGTAATGCCCCGCGTGAAACTCTTGCCCCTGCTCCATCACGATTTGATACCTGCCCTCCTTCATCCGCATAGATAGTGGTATCGATGACAAACTCCTGTCCATATTCTATATGTGTAGAGACGCTGCCAGACTCATCTACGGCATAGTAATGAAAAGTAGCTGTCCCTTCTGGTGTAGTAGATTCTATGTACATCTGGCCAGTAAAATTAGACCCACTTCCTCTTAATTCTACCTTCTCTGGCTTTTCTCCTTCAACAGTATAGCTTAAAAAGGGTACTTCTGGAACTGGTCTTGAAGTATTTACCAGAACACTTACCTCACCACTGCTTAACACCGGGGTAACTGGGGTAGTTAATGATAATAAAGCTAAACTGGAAGTACCTCTTGAGTTCTCTAAGGCCATACTTCTCAATGCCTTTACATAAGAAGAATATGCTGAGGCATTACGAATAGCAGACGGAGAGGATAAAACAACAGCAGCATTGACACGATTAGTCCTCAAAATAAAATCAACATTTCTAACTGTCTCTCCAGCACCAACATAAACACTATGACTTGGAGGATCGGGAGTATATCCTGGTTTTGATACGGTAACTGTATAATTTCCTGGTGGAAGGTCGTCTACTGTATACCAACCTGTAATGCCAAGTGTGATAGTTCTATTTACAGGTCCACTAACACTAAGTATTGCTCCTCTTGAAGTATTTAGTATCCCTTCTGCAGCTACATCGCCCTTAATCTTTCCTTTCAGGTCAATCTTAAACCACCATCCACTACTCCATGAACTATTGCCAATAGAATTTGATGCACGCACCCGCCAGTAATAGGTAGTATTGTTATTAAGATCCCAGGCTGTATAGCTGGTAGAATATTCTGTACTATCTTTCTCAGGTGATGAAAAATCACTATTATTGTCTACTTGAATACGATATGATGAGGCATTGCTGACACTACTCCATGAAAGTGTCACATCATCTGTATCAGTTATGGTTTTGCCATTTGATGGTGAAGATAGACTCGGTGTAGACGGTAGACTGGGTGTCTTGAACCACCAACTGTTTGACCAATCACCATTTCCAACCACATTTGATGCCCGCACCCGCCAGTAATATTTTGTATTTACTGACAAATTACTCGTATGATTATATGAAGAACCTGTCAGTCCTGACTTATCTATCACAGGTGATGAAAAATCACTATTATTAGCTACCTGTATTCTATATGAGGTAGCATAAGCTGCATCATTCCAATCGAAACTCGGTTGTAGACTACTTATCGTACTTTCATTTGACGGTGAGATAAGTGTAGGTTTTGCAGGCAAAATGCTTGTTTTGAAATTCCATACATTTGACCACTCACTTATTCCTGCCTCATTTGAAGTCCGTACACGCCAGTAATATGTGGTAGTATTAACCAGACTAACGCCTGGTGTATAATCAGTATCTGTTATATTTGATACATCTATTATAGGTTGCGTGAAATTACTATTGGTATCTACCTGAATCCGATATTTTTTATGTCCACCACCTTGAGCTGTATTCCAATCAAGTTTCGGTCCTGGAGTATTTACCGTACTATTATTTGAAGGTGAGCGTAAAGTTGGTGGCTGAGGAGGTCGAATAAGTACAAAATCTACTCCAGGGGTTGTCTGCCCTAAATTTACCGGTACATTCCTACTTGCCGGTACAGGGGTATAACCTGGTTTTGATACGGTAACCGTATAATTTCCTGCAGGAAGGTTATCTATTGTATACCAACCTGTAATATCAAGTGTGATAGTTCTACTTACAGGGCCTGTAGCAGTAAGTATAGCTCCAGAAGGATTAGCTATTATCCCTTCTACATTTACATCTCCGGATATTGCACCATGGGGATTAATTACTCTTAAACTTACATTCTTGCTCCATGAATCCCCACTTCCGGCATTTACTTGAAATCTGATATTTTCTGATGCGCCAATTGAAGCACCAGCAGCAATGTTAAATGTAAAGGTAGCAGTGGCAGAGTGAGTTGTAGCTATATTGCCCAGATTAACCTCATTGGGACTAAAACCTGTTATCCAACTCGGTAAACTCTGTTTAGTTACCCTGACCTGGGGCATACTAAATGCATTACTGGTATTGTTTATCCTGATATTCAATGTATTACCATTAGAGTCAGGAAAGACATCATGGGCTAATGTATTACTACTAAATAACATAAAAACTATACTCAAGATAATCCCTTTTCTCATCTTTTGACCCCTTATTTATCCACAGATTACGCAGATTCCTCAGATTTTTAATAAAGATTTTATCTGTGCAATCTGTAAATTCGGAACGGTTCATTTTATCGTTTTCCCTATGATTCCTTTCGGATATTCATTGGTAAGCGTTCACAGAAAGTTGAAATTGGAAATTGGGCTTTTACTTCTCTCCCTAATTTCTAATTTCGAATTTCCAATTTCAACTCCATTTTCTAACCGCAAGTTTTCAAACAAAAGTGAACCGTCCCGTAAATTCTATTTACCAGCACCAGCCAATATTACTGCTACTTCGTCCAATCGTGCCAATTCTTTCAATTTTGCAACACTGCACCTGATAAGTATCTCTTTACCTTTCTCTTTACTAATCTCTACATTATCAGTTTTAAGTATATCTATTAGTCCTGCTTCTGCTGGGATTAGTATTACCTCTACAACTTCATTATCCGCTAACTCTAAAATCCATTTATCTTCCTCTGCGAGTTTAGTATTTATATCGAATGCCGATATTTCTTTTATATCATCAATTCGCATTACATAATTCAGATGTCCGATTTCGTTTAATATTTCATAGCCCACTACTTCAACCTCTAACTTGTTACCTTCTGTTTTAATGATTTTTGCCCCTGCGTCTTGAATTTGACTTTGATAATCTGTGGATGGATTATCGCAAACTACTTTTGCCTGGATAATAGAAGGAGTAGTGGGTTTAGAGAGTGCCCTTGCCCTTCTTCCTTTTGGCTCTTTCCCTTCCTTCTCAATCAATATTATCCCATCAGATGAGGCAATCTTATTCAGTCTCCCAACCGCAGTACGAATGATTACCTCATCTCCTACAGTTGCAATTATCTTTACCCCTGCTTCTTGTAACTCTTCTATTATCTGTCTTCTGTTTTCTGTCTTCTGTATTCTGACAACTACCTCCACCTCTGTATTCTCATTTAATCTGCTAAGGGTATTATAATCTTGCTCACTGAGTTTATCTTTAGGGAGTTGTACTTCTGCTCCTGCGGTTGTGGCTAATATCAAAATAATTATACTTGTTAAGATTAATCTATTCATTGTTTATTCCTCCTGTCTTTCTGTCTTTCTGTACACGGATTTCACGGATGACACAGATTTTCACGGATTTTATAAATAAAAATGTAAAATAAAGATTTGACCCCTTACCTATTCAAAATACTATTATTAACTTCTTACATAGTTTCTTTTCCATTTTATTCGCCTTTTTCTTTTAGCTCTTTAGTTTTTAGTTCTTCAGTTTCTTGGTTCTTTAATTCTTTCTCCTTCTTTTTTTCCTCAAGCAACTTTAATACCCGCTGGGCTTCCTCGCGGACTGGGTAGATAATTATTTTCTCTCCTTTTTTGCCATGGCGAAAAGAAGCATCTGTTTCCCAAAAATATGAATCATTTTCTGCTAAAGATTTAATAAAGGGAATTACAGATGTATCACCAAGATTACCTAAAACTTGAACAGTCCCCTCTCGGACATCGGGACTTTCATCATTTAATTTTTCAATTAATAGATTTTTTATCTGGGCATTCCTTTTTTCATTCAATTCAATCTTTCCAATCTTAGGAGAAGGAGCTTCTTGAACTTGAGTAGTTTGGGTTGAGACATCATATATATTGCCAATGTATACTGCTGGAATAGAAGGAGATGCGATAATTGACCGTGTACCTAATACATCATATCTCTCAATTAAAACACCACCAGACAACCATATCTCCAATACCTGTATAGCTCCTCTCCTAACCCAAGAATTATCACTGTATAATGCTTCTGTTACACTTTCAATAGCTGGTTTTCCAATTTTCACCAGAGCCTCTTGAGCACCATTGTACGATAATTCTTTTATTAAAAAAGGAATAGCTCTTTGGTCTTTCAGTTCCCCAGCAATATAATATAATTGAAATATACACCTACTTCCATCTTCTCCTTCGACCTTTTCTGTCCCACTTTGTTTTAGCAACTCTAACAGATCAAAAAAGGCAACCTTGATTTCTTCTCTCTTCCTTTGATCTATTTCTACCCACTGATTATTCTTTATAATTTGATAAAATGTTCTTACGGGTATATAATAATCTTCAAACCAACAATCTCGTTTTTTTAACCCTTCAAGAATTATGTTAAGGTTGCTTCGTTCATTTATCTCTCCAGAATATATAGTTTCTACCGAATAACATACTCCTAAAATCCCAACTACCACTATTGTTCCCAAAATCAACACTTTCTTCATAATTATCATCCTCCTTTTTTTATTTTTCACCAAGCAACATGACCTCGTTGATATATTACTCCTTGGGGAGCTGGCCATGTAGGAGCAGGATTTCCAGGTAATCCGTAATCTATTCCATTAGATCCATGTAAATACCTTTCTACTGGATTAGTCTGTCCGGCTGCTACCCACACATTATAATTTTCCAGACTACTAAGTTGATTAAAATCCATCGCCATTCCTCTCATATGAATAGAATTTATTGCACCACCCGCCCTTCTGTTTCCCAATGGACATCTATATCCACATGTTACCCTTAAGTTTCCAGCATAGGCATTATCAAGGGCAGTAACATGATTTATCAAATTAGCCACTATCCACCATTCATGCCAATTGCATACATCATCAGTTATTCCCCCTAATGTTGGGTCATCAAGTAATCTTCCATATGGATGTTGAGGAACTGTTTGATCAAATGCACTTCTGAGATGTGTCGTTGGTACCACTAAGTCAATATACTCCTGCCTGCATTGATCTCTTTCATCCTGCGTAGTATAAGTAGCCATAGAAGTATATGGTATATTATCAATAGTTACAAAAGCTCTAATTCTATACTTGAGTGGAAATCCTCGACCATTAGGAGCTGTCGGGACTGGAGGTACAGTTATCTGTAAATTAACATCATGTCCTGTTTGAGGATTATTCGGATCGCCACTTTGATAAGTATCTCTTGGATCATCGTCTATCTCCCATTCTATCTGACTATTGTATTGTGCATCAAAAGAATCTGGCTTTATATCGGCTATACAGTGAATACGATTTTCAGGGGGTTGAGTAATAAATGAAGTATTATCGTTTGGTGGAGTAGCCTGAGTTATGGTTATTTTTAGCGGACACGCATACTTATCCACCTTAAATCCCCATCTGGTAACACTACTATCAGTAGTAAGTCTTATCTTAACTGTATCTCCTGGTACAGGAGGAGTCCAGATGTCTGTATAATAACCATCATATCTCTCAATCAAATTATCATTACCATCATAAATATAGACATAATCATACCTTCGCTCTGTATTAATCTGAGTAAAGTGTACACTCATAGTAGCTGCACCTGGTTGAGTAATCGTCCAGGTATGGTCATACCTATTGGGGTAGTCATGTGGTGATTCTACTACATAATCAGTAGTTACCCAATTCGCAGGAGGTCTCCATGGTTCCTCTACCCTTAATGTATAATTTCCTGAGCCCCTATAATTATACACCTTTATCCAGATATAACCATTTTTATTTATCTCACATTTATCTGTTT
>JASEHU010000072.1 GCA_030018635.1 bacterium | reverse complement strand
GAATTTATCCTCTTGTTTTACACAAGTTAGCTATTCACGGACACCACCGAATTCTGACTACTGGAGCACCCACAATATCAAATGTTATGAACCACTACTTACCATCTATCACCCTACAATTATATTTTCCCATAAACTCCTTTTTAAATTCTAAAAACCTATCTTGTGCGATAGCCTCTCTAATTCTTCGCATCAAATCAATAAAGAAATATAGGTTATGTGTCGTGGTCAGGCGGACACCAAGGATTTCGTCTGCATGAATAAGATGTCTGATGTATGCCCGTGAATAATTTTGGCAGGTATCACAGCCGCAAGCCGGGTCAATTGGGGAAAAATCCTCTGCACAAGAGGCATTTCTGATAACTAATGGCCCATTTGCGGTGAATACTTGACCTGTTCGAGCATGCCTTGTCGGCATAACACAGTCAAACATATCCACACCTAATTCTACAGCCCTTAAAATATCCTCTGGAGGACCTACCCCCATTAAATATTTAGGTTTGTTATTTGGTAACTCAGGCAAGGTGTATTCCACTACCTCAAAGAGCAATTCCTTTGGCTCTCCGACACTCACACCACCAATGGCATATCCATCAAGGTCTAATTTAACTAATTCCGCTATGCTTTGCATCCGTAGGTCGTTATAAAAATTGCCCTGCACAATACCAAAAAGGGCTGAATTTTCTGCCTGTTTTCTATCCTTGCATCTTTTTGCCCAAAGTGTCGTTCTATCCTTTGCCTCTTTTGCCTGGTCATATTCACAGGGATAAGGAGCGCATTCATCTAAAACCATAATTATATCCGAGCCGAGGGCTAATTGTAATTCCGTTGCCACTTCTGGGCTAAAAAGGTGATATGACCCATCTATGTGGGATTGAAATTTTACCCCTTCATCTGTAATCTTACGTAATGCCCCTAAACTAAATACCTGGTAGCCACCACTATCCGTAAGTATTGGTCTATCCCAATGCATAAATTGGTGTAAGCCGCCTGCCTTTTGAATTATTTTCATCCCTGGCCGTAAATAAAGGTGATAGGTATTACCAAGAATAATCTCTGCCCCTATACTTTTAAGTTCCTCCGGACTCATACATTTAACCGTGGCTTGAGTGCCAACAGGCATAAACACAGGGGTATTAATCTTACCATGAGCGACGGTTATTTCTCCTGCTCTTGCTTTGCAATTTTTGGCTTGCTTGATTAATTTAAATATCGGAATTCCCTCCTCTCGTTTTTTAATAAAATTTTCTTGTAAAATTTGTCTCAATATCTAATTCTCGGGTCCAAATAGGCGTAGAGGACATCGGCAATTAAATTAGCCACAAGTACAACTACGGAAAGGAAAAGAAACGCCGTCTGGGTTAAAGGGTAATTATGTGATCTGCAAAATAGGATAAAATAGCACAATTTGTCATTGCGAGCGAAGCGAAGCAATCTCAACCTGTTGCAAATAAAGAGATTGTTTCGTCGTTTTGCTACTTGCAATGACACTCTAATTGTTATTCTGCAGAACTCTATTGATACGCTCTGTCAGTCGACCGTTTTGCCTGGCGACTTCCTTTAAAACTCTAAGAAATCTCTTATCCATTTCCTTATTTCCTTTACCGAATCTCTTGCCTTAATAGCTGTTTCTTTATCATAGTGAGTAGGCCAGTGGACAGGATAACGGGTATCAATATAAAATGGATTAAGATAACGACAATCTTCCTCTATCTCGGAAATTTCAGACTCTTTCTCTCTACAAATCTCTAATAATTCCAAAAGATTATGAATGGGTCTAAACTCTAATTCATTGGCAATGATAAAGGCTTTAAGATATTTCTCTGCCGCTTGCTGAAAATGAAAACAGATTTGGGCAAAGTAATCTGTATGTTCAATACTTGTGGAGGCAAATCCAAAGTCTTCTTCTGCCTTTTCAATCCATTCTTTGATAATCTCAGTTTGCATCGTAAAGAACCTTCCCTTCCTTAAGGATACTTTTTATAAAAGGGTCGCCTATTTTTAGCCTCTCTTTCACCTCTTCAGGTTTATATACAATGAAATCTGTAGCAAGTCTATATTTAATTAGTGCATCTAATTGACGAATCCGATCAATACCAAGTTCTGGAGCATCCTTCTTAATTATAAAGAAGTCAATGTCTGTACCCTCCTTCATTTTCCCTTTCGCTAAAGAACCAAAAAGGATGATTTTTTCAGGTTTATATATTCTGATAAGTTGTTCTACAATACCTTGAATCTCCTTATTGAATCTATCCATGGATATCATCTCTTTTTCTCCATTTCCCCTGAAAATCCATCTCTATTTTCATCCTCCTTTGTGCCCCAAAGAGGCATGTATGTTTCGTATTACAGCCAAATGTTCAGAATCACAACAAACCTTCAATGAGCCACTAATCACCAGCCAAAAATTTAGCGATAGCGTCGTAAACCTGCTGTTATCTGCTGTAGCCAATAAGTCTAAACTGCCATTTTTGAAACTTCATATCTAACAGGAAAGAGTCTTTCCAAAGATACATGTCTTGAAGCATTAAGAATCTCAATCCCTATCACTCTTTCATCCTTACCTATATCCAGTACAATATCATCAGAGACTCGCTCGTTTATAATTTCCTGTCTTCTATCATCTAATCGGATATAAAGAAAATCTGTTCTGTCATTATAAATAATATTCATTTTATCCTTCCTCCCACTTTCCATAAAATACATAAACAGTTACAGTTACTATTACATTTTCTTCAATAATATAAAATACTTCAACCCTTTTTTGCTCATAGTATTTGTTGTGCCGCATCTGTTTGAAGTGATATACTATAGCTTTTCCAACACGCCCATATTTAGCAGGGATAGAAAAACCTGTATTGATAACATCTTTGATTTCTTTTTCATTCGTACCTCGTTCCTCTGCTCGTTCTAATGTATGTGGATCAATTTGTATCTCCATACTATTTCCTCATTCAATATATTCATTTTCTCTTAATAAATGTCAAAATTTGGGTTATATTTCCTCCAGTTAGAAAATTTCTTATCCCCTAATCTACGACAGCTATTCTTTAAGTGAAATCCAATTAAACAGAGCCTGATAATTTTCACCTGCCGATTTGGAAATATCTGGGACGGTTCATTTTCATCGTTTTTTCTGTGATTTCTTTTTTCCAATTTTTTCAATTCCTTAATTTGTCTCTTGCCTAAATGTGGTATCTCAAGACCTTTTTTAAGACGAATCAGGATCCAACTATCAATTACATCTGCGAGATTTTCTCGACATAATTCTAATGTTTTTCCTTGTGCCCATACCCCTTTAAGTTCTGGTACTTCTCCATAAAATAGTTCATCATCATCAATGATTTCATATTTGGCTCGTCGAAGAGCCTCATGGATATACTCAACAATCATTCTCTATCGTATAAATCATTTTCCCTTTCCTGCCCGCAATGAGCAGATAACGGTTTCGGTGTTTGTGAAATTTTACGAAGCAAAATTTGGGAAAGCGAAGCTTCCAACAAATACCGTGTTATCTGAAGTGGCAGTGTTAACTTAACTATTATTTATTCTCTTTTTCTATGTCTTTTCTTACTTTCAATATCTCACTTTTTAAATTGAAAATGTCTTCTTTGGTAACCTTCCAATCTCGTGCTAAGTTTACTCCAAAGTACTCATGGATAAGAATATCTCTCATTCCTGCAATCTTTTTCCAGGATATCTCTATATACTTGTCTCTAAACTCCTGAGGAATGTTCTTTACATCTTCGCCTATAATTTCCAATCGTCTTAAAACAGCATCTTGAATTTGAGTGTTCTCATAAAAGTCATCTTCACTAATCTCTTTCATGTATTCCTCTATCTTCGCAATGCATTCTAAAATATCCTCGATATACACCCTTATATCTCTTTTCATAGGATTACCACCTGTTCCTTTAAAATTCTCTCTCTAAGAAGGGACTTGATTGTACTGTACTCTACTAAATCTACTTTACTTCCTAACACTTCCTCAATTTCCAGTTTAAGCCCTACAAAATCAAGCAAACTAATATCCTTCGCAATCTCCACCAATATATCAATATCGCTGTTCTCTTTCATCGCTCCCCGAACACATGAACCAAACAGTCCTGCTCTTTTGACTTCATAATGTTGTAAAATTGGAAGAACCTTCCGCTTTATCTTTTCAATCTGTGTTTCCATATTATTACCTTATCTGCCATTTCAGATAACTTGTTTATGTCCGAAC
This sequence comes from bacterium, assembly GCA_030018635.1. Lineage (GTDB taxonomy): Bacteria > UBA9089 > CG2-30-40-21 > CG2-30-40-21 > SBAY01 > SBAY01. Next base: position 4,740 of record JASEHU010000072.1, on the reverse strand, counting down.
TGATTCGGATATCCTTCCATTTTGGGGTTATATCTGAACTTAAGTTTGGATATACATATTGCTCTCTAAACTTCCTACTATTTACAATCTATATTAATTTTATGATAACAAGTTTTCTGAATATTGTCAAGAGAAATTTTGGGGATGGTTCACTCTTGTTTGAAAGCTTGCGGTTAAAAAAATAGAAATTCGAAATTGGAAATTAGAAGTTTGGAGAAAGCGTGAAAGCCCAATTTCCAATTTCTAATTTCAGCGTTCCATGAACACTTCCTAAAATCCAAAAGAAATCATAGGAAAAACGACGAAAATGAACCGTCCCACTTAATTTTAATATCTAATTCTCGGGTCCAAATAGGCGTAGAGGACATCGGCAATCAAATTAGCCAGAAGCACAACTATAGAAAGAAAGAGAAACGCTGTTTGAGCTAAGGGGTAATCGTGGGATAAGACGGCCTCTATTAAAAGTTTACCTATCCCGGGCCAGGAAAATACCTTTTCGGTCAGCACTCCACCATTTATAGAAAAGGCAAGACTGAGTGTCAGGGCAGTAACTACAGGCAACATAGCATTTCGTGCCGCATGTCTATCTCTAACGGTTTTTTCATCAAGTCCCTTTGCCCTGGCCGTAGTGATATAATCCTCGCGCAATGTCTCTAACATGCTGTTACGCATAAGTAACATCGAACCGGCGAAAAAGAGCAAGGTAAGAACACCTAAGGGAAGACACAGATGATAAGACACATCTACTATCCTGGGCAGGATTCCTATAGTTTTATCTGCCCAGACCTCCGGGGTTAACATCCCGGCTAAGGGAAACCAACCGAATTTATAGGAAAATATCCAGATCATTATCAATCCAAACCAGGGGATAAATATGGTATAGAAGAATAATCCAAAAACCGTAATCCCTATTTCCATACGGCTGCCGCGTCTCCAGGCAATATATTTTCCTAACGGCAAGCCAATCAGGTATGACAAAAAGACTGCCGTAGTAAATAAAAGAATCGTATTGGGTAGTTTTTCCATGACAAGGTCAAATACCGGTTCGGGGTAATAAAAAGAGTGGCCAAAATTTAAGGTGAAGACATTTTTAAGATAATACCCATATTGAACAATAAGCGGCTTATCCAGACCAAATTGTTGGCGGATAAGTGCCTTAGCCTCAGGGGGCATCTTCGGGTCTAAAATCATTGCCGCCGGGTCACCAGGCATTACCCGAAACAGAATAAATAATAAGGTCATAATAATAAACAGGGTTACTATTATTTGTCCAAGCCGCTTTATGATAAATTTGCCCATTGTCTTATACCTCCCTCAAAATTTAGGTGGTGTCCTATTATAGCTTAATTATAGTGAGGCATCTAAAAAAGTATAAAAAGGGGGATTATTCATTGCAAATTTATCATTGCAAATTGTAAATTTTAAATTTAAAATGCTAAATTTGCAATAACGAGGCAAGCCTCTTAAAATGAATTTATCCTCTTATTTTACACAAGTTAGCTATTCACAGACACCACCAAAATTTACTCCATCTATAACTTAAGGGATTACAAATATCTAATGGTTTTTAGATTATCTACCCATAGATTCTCTCCAGACTCTATATTTACCAGGAACAATTGAGCCTCTTTATAGAGATTCTTAAAATAGAATAAGTTTGCCAGATCCTTTCTTTTGATATTAGTTTTGGACTTTACTTCATAAGCCATTAACTCTTTATCTTTTTGGACAATAAAATCAACCTCTCGTCCATTTTTATCCCGCCAATATTTTATCTCTGTCCAGTAGTCCTTTTTCTTCTGAAGTTGTGAGAAAATGAAATTTTCCGAAAGAAAACCATTGTCCATCCTAAGATCAAAAAATGTCCAATCTTTAATAAAATAATTTCTGGCACCCATATCATAAAAATAAATCTTTGGTGCCTTAACAATCTCTTTATTCTTGTTGGTAAAAAAGGGAGGGATAGTTTTTATAATAAATGTTTCCTGTAGAATATGCAAATATCTCTTCAGGGTATTTATATCAATATGATTGGTTGAACACAAATTAGAATAATTTATAATCTGTCCAATATTTAAGGCAAGGTATCTTAATATATCTAAAGCCGATTGTGGATTTTTGATGTTTAGGAATTCAATTAAATCTTTCTTGACAAAGAGGTCAAAGATACTTCTTAAAATCTCTTTCTTTTCAGTATCATTTTCGGATAATACTACATCAGGATAACCTCCAAAGATACAAAATTCTTTGATGTAACAGGTCAATTTATCAACAATTATCTTTGGTAAGGCATCAAGAGTTGAATCGTTAATTTGCCGTGCAAACCCGTCATCTTTAAACATAATGAACTCTTGAAATGTTAAAGGATATAGATAATAGATACTTTTTCTGCCCGCAAGACTTTCTTTAAGATACTTAATTACCTCAAGGGAAGAAGAACCAGTAGCAAATATTTTTATCTCAGGATGATTATCATAAAGATTTTTAAACACCTTTTCAATCCCTCGGACAGTATGAAATTCATCAAGAAATAGGACAAACCTCTCTTTATCCTTATAACCATTGAATTTTAGGTAATTTATTGCCTCTGAATAGGAGGCAAAGATTTGCCTGTTTTCGTAAATATCAAGGTCAATAAAAAGGGTTTTATAAGAGGAGATTTCTTTAATCCTTTTCAAGAGAAAGGTTTTACCTGTTTGTCTGGCACCAAGTAGAATAGTAATTTGTCTTTTTTCAATCTGTTTAACTAAGTCAGACTCTAATTCCCTCAGTTTATACATAACCCACCTTTATTCTATTTTATACCTATATTTATATTATAGAATATTCTATTTAATAAGTCAAGATATTTTTTGGCCAGGTTCATTCCCAGTGGGGGGCACGATGTCCACGCACCTCCTTTAATTAGTGAAAAGTGAAAAGTGAAGAGAAAATCTTCCCTATTCCTTTTTCACTATTCACTATTCACTATTCACTTCCTTTTACCGGCAAAAGAATAACAAATGTAGTCCCTTTATCCGGCTGGCTTTCAACCTCAATCTTAGCCTTGTGTTCCTTTATGATTCTATCTACAATCGGCAGTCCAATCCCCATCCCATAAGATTTGGTAGAAAAATATGGGGTGAAGATTTTCTTGATTGTTTCCTCATCCATCCCAGAACCAGTATCCTGGAATTTTATCTTCAAAAACTGTTTATCACAAGAGGTCTCTATGTTTATCTCTCCTCCCTCATGGCTAACCTCTAAGGCATCAATTCCATTTTGAATGATGTTTTTAAACACTATCTTCATTCGTTCCCTATCAAGCCTGATTCTTGGCAAATTAACCCCGTAGGTAGCATTAATTTTTACCTCTGGACTAACCTGGGCAAACAGGTTCACGGTATCCTCTAAGATTTTATTTACATCGGTGTATTCAAAGGCAGGCTCCGGCATGCGAGCAAATTCTGAGAATTCCTTTGCCATCTTTCGCAAGGTATCAATCTCTTGCGTTATCCTTCGGGTGCAATCCGTTAGCACATTTTCGTATTCCTTTGGGTCTTCCTTGAATTTATCTTGAAGGTGTTGTAAAGAGAGTTGAATAGGGGTGAGTGGCCCCTTGATTTCATGGGCAATTCGTTGAGCAATCCCTCGCCAGGCTGCCTCCCTTTCTGCCTCGAGCAACAACTCCCTGCTTTCTTTTAATTCCTTAACCATCAGGTTAAATGATTTGATTGTTTTTGCCATCTCATCCTTAGTTTCTGCCTTGACCTGGTAATTTAGATTTCCCAACCCGACCTCTTCAAAACCCTTTATCAGGCTTTTAAGTGGCCTGGTTAATCTTTTAGAAATAACATATCCGGTTAAAAAGGCAATAGATACCATCAACAGGGCAACAACCGCAAATATAAGCAAATAACCTTCTAATATAAAGGCTCGAAGTAGATTAACCGAGCTATAAAATTTCAAGCTGTCTTTAATATCCTGAGTCCGCTGGATAAAATCCTGGCTTAGGGTAGAGCGGACAACAACTACCTTTTTTATCTTTCCTTCCTCAAATATAGGGGCAACACCTTTTATAATCTCATCATTCTTCCCACAAACAAAAGCAAACGGCTTTTGTTGACTCAATGCCGCTTTAACAAGGGACTCCTTCACATCACCCTCAAATATCTCTATATCCTTGCTTTTAGGGATAAGGTGTGGATTCTGGCTTAAATAGATGGCTCTTTGCAGCACCGCTTCTTTTTCATGATTCAACACCTCTTCTTCTAATACCTTAGCCCCCTCCAGAGAGGCAATAATCTCCTTATTTATTCCAATCTTCAGACTACGCTCCATTATACCATTCAGGACAAAGACAAGTGGAATAACCGGCATCAAGGAAATCAAAAAGAAGCAGATAACCATCTTCGTCCGAATCTTTCTACCAAGCTGTATTACACCAACCATGGTGATAACTAAAAGTAACCAACTTCCAATTAAAAATATTACCTTAATCATTTTTTTAATTACTCCTTTCTTTACTAAGAGCCTATCCGAAAAATCAACGGATGCCTCAACGGATGTCTCAACTTGTTGAGGAAAAATGCAACCAAACAAGTTTGCCCGAACGAGTTCCAGGTTTTAAACCTGTTCCAGGTTTTAAACCTGTTCGGACTTCCAACTTTTCGGATCGACACTTAATAGGTAATCCACCGCATTCTTGCTTCATAACATTTGATTTTAGCAGTTCGGTGGTTTTTGTTAATAAGTTTCATT
>JASEHU010000071.1 GCA_030018635.1 bacterium | reverse complement strand
GTAGAAAGCAGATTCCTTTTAATTCTACATTCTCGGTTTGACCCTTAACCCGTTCATTCATAATGAGTCCACATACGGATTACCTTTACTGTTTTGATGTCCATTAGGACTTGATACACGAGACGATGTTGAATGTTAATACGACGAGAGTAAGCTCCTTCTAAGTCTCCAACCAGTTTTTCAAACGGTGGTGGCTGATGGAATGGATCTTCCCTCAAAATATCTAACAGAATCTCAGCTTTTGGACGAAGACCTGATGCTACAAGTTTTTTAGCATCTTTTTGAGATTGCTTTGTGAAAACAAGTTGCCAACTCACCACTTCAGTTCCTTACTGCATTTATTGATGGGTGTTTCAAGTCCTTCTCGAATTGATTCGCTCATTCCTGGGATTGATAAAAGATAAAGGGTTTCCTGTATTGCTCGCCAATCTTCCTCTGCAATAAGAACAGCATTAACCCTTTTGCCTGTAATCTGAATAGGTTGGTGCGATGAAGCCACCTCATCCAACAGATTATATAATTTTGCTCTTGCTTTAGTAGTTGTTAATGTTGTCATATTCATCACCTCTATCAAATATCGTACCATATTCCGTGCGTATTGTCAATCTCTAATTTGCCTCATTTTGCTTTTTATCACCTAACAGTAAGGATAACCAGTTTCGCCTGGTTCATTGCTTTATTAGATTTTCTTCCCCTTCTTTGCTGGTTTCGCTTCTCTGATTGTTTTGCTTTTCTGCAGGCTAACGCTCCGCATAATCGTCTGGCAATGGAGCGAAGCAGAATTGCCAGTCCAAGTTGATGCGGTTGTTATCGCTCCTATGTCGAAAAGCAACTTCCAACCCTGATTACTCGACAGCTCTTCTTAAATCATCCTCTGACATAGTAATATCATAGGTCGAAAGTAATTTAAAGTTTTCAATACGCTTCGTTGGTGACAAACCAATTATCCAGTCAGAAGAATTAGCACTCTGCCGTCTCTTTTCTTCTGGCTTACTAATCTATGCAGGCTCAGAAAAAAGTAGCCTGTCCCCTTTTTAGTCCAATAATTATCTAACAGTCTGTATTAATTCTATATCTTTTCTGAGCCAGTCGTTTACTATCGTTTCAATCGCCGTATTTTTTCCCTCAGTGAGGTTACATATGAAATCGGTTATCTCTGGTTCCAGATACACAGGGAAATTTAACTTCACATCAGGACGATAGAACTTACCGCGCTCACCCTTGGAAAAGTCATACTCTTCTTTCATAAGATTCACCTCTCATATTGTTTTGTTTCTCTCTTTGTTGCTTTGCGCGCAGAAATAATGCGAATACTACACGATAATGTATCAATTTCACAAAAAGTATGTGAAACAACAAGTAAAATTCCACTACTGTTTTTTCCAATAGTTATCCAACGCTCTTCTTCTTGATTGTGTTCTTCATCAAATATAGAAATCGCATCTGTATCACGAAAAATTGTTCCCGCACAGTTGGAAACTCACTTTATGCTTGTGAATATTCTCATTCGCCTTTGCAGGATCCCACTCAAAATTATACTGCAATTGTTACCTCATTGACAGAATTGACAGAGATGGTATCTCTATAGGGCTAACCTGTCAATAGCCTTTTGGATTCTCTCCAATCCATTTTCTATATTTTTTAATGAGGTGGCGTAGGAGAGTCTGATATAATTGGGAGCGCCAAAGGCACCTCCCGGGACTACCGCTACCCTTGCCTCATCTAACAGGAATTCAGTCAGGGCAAAAGAATTATTGATAGGTTTCCCATTGAAGTTCAAGCCATAAACACATGAGGTATTCGGGAAGGAATAAAATGCACCTTTGGGTGTTCGGCAGGAAAAGCCTTTAATTTTATTTAGCCCGGCTACCATTACCTGGCGTCGCCTATCAAATTCAACCACCATTTGAGCGATACAATCTTGTGAGCCGGCCAAGGCGGCTAAGGCGGCTTTTTGGGAGATGGAAACGGCATTGGAGGTGGCATGCGATTGGACATTGGCCATTGCCTGAATAATCTCCTTTGGTCCTGCCGCATAGCCAATTCGCCAGCCGGTCATCGAATATGCCTTTGAAACTCCATTAATCGTGATGGTTAAATCCTTTACCTTTTGGCCAAAGCCGGCAATACTATGATGTCTCACACCGTCATAAACCAGGTACTCGTAAATCTCATCGGCGATAACATAAATTCCATGTTCAACCGCAGCATTAGCTAAAGATTCTAATTCATCCCGCTCATAGACCGTTCCTGTTGGGTTACAGGGGGAATTGAGGATAATCGCCTTAGTTTTAGGGGTAATTGCCTTCTGGAATAATTCCGGGGTCAGTTTGAAATCATTGGACTCTTGTGTCTCGACAATAACCGTAGTTGCCCCGGCCATCTTTACCTGTTCTTCATAACTTACCCAGTAAGGGGCAGGAATAATCACCTCATCCCCATCGTCACAAAGGACAAAGATGGCGTTAAACAGGGAGTGCTTGGCACCTGAGGAAATCAGGATTTGTGACGGCTCATACTCAAGATTATTATCCCGTTTAAACTTTTCACACACCGCTTTTTTTAGTTCTGGTATTCCGGAATCTGCGGTATATTTAGTAAAACCCGATTCGATAGCCGCAATAGCCGCTTCTTTGATTGGCCCTGGGGTATCGAAATCTGGCTCTCCTGCACCAAAACCAATGACATCAATCCCTTCTGCCTGCATTTGCTTGGCCTTCGCACTTATGGCCAGGGTAATAGATGGTGCGATTTTACTTGCTCGTTTCGATAAAATCATATTAAGTTTCCTCCTTGTAGCTCAGACAGGTCGGACGAGTCTAACCTGTCTGACTCGTCTAACCTGTTTGACCAAAATTACCTTTCCGACGTAACACTGAGAAACGGCATAGGACCACTACCAGTATATTGAGGTAGCACCCCATTCCATTTTTCAATAGCCGCCATTTGAGCATCTATTTTGCGTAATTCTATCAATTGTGGACTAACTTGCTCTTTTTGTAATCGTAGGGATTCTGCCTTAGCCTGTGCTTGAGCGATTGTTTGTTCTGCCTCAGTCTTGATACGCACTAAATCCCGTTGAGCCTTCAAGGCTAACTGCTCTGCCTGTTGTTTTGCCTCAATCGCGGCATTAAACTCACTACTAAAATCAAAATCCGTAATAGAGACCGCATCTACAATCAAATAGTTTGTTTTTAAACGAGTCTCCAACATTTCCTGCACCTGAGTTTTTACCTCTGTCCGTCGTTGGATAAGTTCCTCTGCGGTAAATCGTGCCATAACTGCCTTCACTGTTTCCTGAATAGCCGGGTCAATTATCCTGTTTTCAAAGTCAGGTCCTATCTCTTGCCAGAGTTTATTAACCATAACAGGATTTAGCCCATAATTCAGGGTAATCCCTGCATTAACTATCTGCAAATCTTTACTGGCCGCACTGGTTTTAGACTCATGCTTTCGAATACGGACATCTACCAAAATTACCTTTTCTATTACAGGAATCCGGATGTTTAATCCTTCCTGTTTTATGGTATCCTGCACCGCACCTAACCTTGTTACCACACCGCGTTCACCAGGCCCTACAATCACAAAGGGATTAATCATCGACAGAAGCATCAAAACCACAAAAGCACCAATCCCCAATTTAACCAAAGTCATAGTCTTTTTATCCATCTTAAAATCATCCATTTTTTTCATCCTCCTTTTTAAATTTATAGGACTTGTTGTCCTATTCTACCGGCTAAGGCATTATGTTCCTGTCGCAGTTCAACCGGCAGGTGACTACCAATCGTATCCAGGAATTCACCCTGGCTTTTGACTTCCTCCTGCCATTGCGGGATATCGACACTTAAAACGGCCTCAAGTGTTTGTGGGGGCAGGTCAAGACCGGTCATATCTAAAGATGCCGGTGCAGGCACATAGCCAATTGGGGTTTTAACTGCCTCCCCCTTACCTTTGCATCGCTCGATAATCCATTCGATTACCCGCAGATTCTCGCCGTAGCCGGGCCAGAGAAAACTACCCTTTTCATCGGTTCTAAACCAGTTGACATGAAATATTTTGGGCGGTGTCTGCATTCGTTTGCCCATTTCAAGCCAATGCCGGAAATAATCACCGATGTTGTAGCCGCAGAAGGGTAACATGGCCATTGGGTCACGACGCACCTCACCTAATTTACCAAACTGAGCCGCTGTTCGCTCTGAAGCCATGGTTGCCCCAACATAAACCCCATGCTGCCAATTAAACGATTCATAGACCAGGGGAGCTACCTGTGCCCGCTTGCCACCAAAAATAATCGCGGTAATCGGCACGCCATGATGATGTTCTACCCGGTTAGAAATCGTAGGGCAGTTCGTAATTGGCACTGTAAATCGGCTATTAGGATGTGCCCCTTTGATTGGTTCACCTTTCTCATCTACCAGACCCGGTTTCCATGGTCTTCCTTGCCAATCAATCCCTTCTTCAGGAGCCTGTCCATCTCCTCCTTCCCACCAGACCGTCCCATCCGGTTTCAGGACAACATTGGTATAGATCGTGTCCTTTTTAACCATGTCCATAGCATTGGGATTAGTTTTGGAATTGGTACCTGGGGCTACACCAAAGAATCCATTCTCAGGATTGATAGCCCACAATCTGCCGTCGGAATCGACTCGCATCCAGGCAATATCATCCCCTACAGTCCAGATACGGTAGCCTTTTTTCTTTAATCCTTCAGGTGGAATAAGCATGGCCAGATTGGTTTTGCCACAGGCACTTGGAAACGCCGCCGCAATATATTCGATATAACCGGTTGGGTCTTCTATACCCATGATAAGCATATGTTCTGCCAGCCAACCTTCTTGTTTCCCAAGATAACTGGCAATACGCAAGGATAAACACTTCTTGCCAAGAAGGGCATTACCACCATAGCCTGAACCGACACTCCAGATAGTATTTTCCTCTGGAAAATGCAAGATAAGCCGCCGCTTGACATCTAAATCTGCCTTAGAGTGAAAGCATTTAGTAAAATCCTCATTTTCACCTAAGTGGTCAAAAACCGTTTTACTCAGGCGGGTCATAATCCGCATATTTAAAACAACATAGATACTGTCGGTCAATTGCACCCCAATCTTGCTGAAGGGAGAGCCGATTGGCCCCATAGAAAACGGCATGACATACATTGTTCTACCTTTCATTGAACCGTCAAAGATTGCCCCTGCCTTTGCATAGGCATCTTCAGGCGACATCCAATTGTTTGTTGGTCCGGCATCCTCTTGATAAGGTGTGCAGATAAAGGTCAAATCCTCTGTCCGGGCAACATCATTAATTGCCGTCCGATGATATAGGCAACCGGGCAATTTTTCCTGATTAAGTCTAATCAATTCACCGGTTTTTAATGCCTCCTCTTCCAACCAATTCTTTTCCTCCACAGAACCATCACACCAATGCACATGGTCGGGTGAACATAGCCTGGCCATCTCATTGACCCATTCTAAAACCGCTTTATTTTTAGTCATAACCACTACCTCCTCCTTTTCTTTTTTAACAAGTAATCTTTAATAACTCCTGAACACTTAACTATACCACCCAATATTTACATAGGGGGAATCCTTTACTTCGTAAAGAGGAACTAACTTTTCAATGCCCTTAACTTCTTTGGACCCTATACTTTCTAACTCAACTAATACCTTACCATCAATTAAAGGAATTAACTCTTTGGTAATTAGCACCTGACCTTTATCAGCATAAAGAGGAATTTTACAGGCAATAAGGAATGGTTTGGTTAATTGTTTTTCTTTCTCGATATCTAACTTACCATAACTTATAGCGATACGAACACAAATTTCTTCCTCAAGTGACTTATTTTCATTATATTTAATAAATTCCTGTTGAATCTTACGACCACATTCAACCACCTTAACAGGGTCCGTCCATATAGTTATATAAGCATCCTGAATATTTTTGACTAACTGCCCATCATCTTTAATAAGGGATGAGATAATATTTTCGTAATTCTGGAATTTATTCTTCCTTGCCTCATCTTCTTGACCCACAAAAGGGCTGTATCCTTGAATATCCGTAACTAAGACAGCTACTTCTTTCGGATATTGTTTCAAGAGTTTGGTTTGGTCTTTAATTAACTCTTTTATTAAAATCTCTAAATTAGTTTCAGGCTCCTTCATTCCCTCAAGGTTACATTTTAAGGCATAGATATTTTTATTACTTGACCCGGCAAGTAAATATCCAACGGATGTAAAAAAAAGGCTAAGAATACCAAAATCAGTCTCATGGACATAGACCAACTTACCACTTTTATTCAAGAAATGGAAATTTTGCCAGGGAGATGAGACAATAATACATTGTCCATCTTCGGTAACAGACACACCACTTATTTCATCATGAGAATAATACTCCCACCTTAGCCGACATTTACGGTCATAGGCATATACCCGTTGATTATCACAACTAACAATAATATATTCTCCATCATTAGAGATAGCGACTTTAAGTCCAATACCTTTTAATCTTGTCTGCCAGAGGAGTTTTCCATCATTAGTCAAAAAATAAAGATTGCGGTCCTTTGAACAGGCAACTACCGAATTATCATCAGTAGCAATTGCTACCGAGTTAACATAATCCTGGGTTGCCCACCTCCAGAGGAGTTTTCCATAGCGAGTAAAGAAATATATATTACAATCATTACCACCGCAGGCAATATATTTTAAGTCATGGGATATAACTACACTATTTGCACTTATAGACTCCTGCCAGATTAGATGGCTATTTCTATCCAATAAATACAGGGTAGAATCTTCTGCTCCAGCAAGTATATATCTGCCATCATCAGAAATTGTCACACAGCGTATGGCGGCTTTTGTCTTATATTTCCATCTTATATGTGCCTGAGTAATGTGATATATATTAGTATCTTGAGAAGATGCCGCTACTATATATTCACCATCTTTACTTACAGCCACACTATCTACTTTAAACCCAATTCCCTTATTCCATAAATTGCGAACAATATCTTTCACTTCATGTCCTCCCTAACATTTCTCTCATAGTTTTTATGACTGTATCATTTACTGTAACGGTGCCAATCAAAATAGATTTTTTAAATAATCCATGGCAATCTGAACCGCCGGTCATAAGTAAATTATACCTTTGTGCCATCATGCGGCAAAATCCTTCTTCTTTCATGTCTTGTTGAGAATGATAGACCTCAAGCCCCTTTAGTCCCAATTGAACTAATTCTCTAATTAAATTATCATTACACTTAGAAAGACAGGGATGAGCCAGGACAGGTATTCCGCCTATTTTTGAAATCATTTCAATTGCTTGTTTAGGGGTAAGGCGAAACTTAGGCACATAAGCCTCTCTTCCATAATTCAGGTATTTTTCAAAAGCTTCCCCGACAGACTTTACTGCCTTTGTTTGATGCAAAACCGTAGCGATATGCACCCTGCTTATCGACCCATTTCTTTCTTCTAACTTCGCTACCTGCAAAACATGGGCATAATCAATATCAATATTTAATTCTTTTAGTTTGGCAACAATCAATCTTGCCCTCATTTGTCTTGTCTTACGAAAAATCTCTAATTGTTCATTAAACCAGGGATTTTTCCAGTCAATGAAATAGCCAAGGATATGGAGTTCGCCTCCTTCTATTTCTACACTTAATTCTACCCCTGGAACAACCTCAATCCTATACGATTCAGCACACTTTATTGCCTCATCTATGCCATCTATGGTATCATGGTCAGTGATACCAATTGTCGATAGGCCTGCTTTTTGGGCATATCCCACGACCCGTTTTGGTGATAAGCTGCTATCGGAAAAATGGGTATGAATGTGGAGGTCGGCTTTAGACATTATACTTGTTTAATCTTTTCTGTCAATTCTTCTTTTTTAGCTATAGTTGCCTCTTTGACTGTCTCAGCTGCCGCCTTGATGTGTGTTTTTGCATCCTCCAATATCTTTTTAGTTTGGTGCACCAAATCTTCAGCATGAACTTTTACCTCGTCGGCTAAGTCTCCTACCTTTTCTTTGGCAATTTCAGCGGCTTTTTTAACCCTTGCTCGTGCATCCTCACCTGTGATTGGGGCAAGTAGTAATCCTACACCTAATCCCACCAAACCACCCAGTAAAAAAGAAACTATAACCGAACCATCATTGCGCTCTTCTGCCATCTTTTTTTCCTCCTTTTTTAAATTAGGGTTGAGGGGTAAGAGGTTAGGGATTAGGGTATTTTCTTCTACCCTACCCCCTAACTCCTTACCCCTAATCCCTTACTTTAGGAACTGTTAATAAATAAGTGTTACAACTTGCTTCAGTATATCTGAATGGAGATATGAAAACTATAGAAAATAAGGGGATAAATTCATTTCAAATTGCAAATTTAGCATTTTAAATTTAAAATTTACAATTTGCAATGATAAATTTGCAATGAATAATTCCTCGTTTGGACACTTTACCCACAAATTGGACACGCACCCGTTACAGTTATTTTTTAACAGTTCCTTATCCTTTCCTTCCATGAAAAAATCGTAATCCACTACCTATTCCTGCTACCACACTCATCATTTTAATCAAAGGCGTATTAATCCCACTGGCAATAATCTCCGTTACCCCTTTTATCTTATTTATCACGCTATCAATTTTTTCTGCATCTTCTTTAAAACGATTTGATAAGATTTGAACGGTCTTATTTATCTGAACAACACTTTCCTTTGCCTCTTCTGATAAGCTATAGATTGATTTAGCGACTATCTCTATTTCTTTGGCTGTTCTTTTTATTTGGATAATCGCAGGGATAAGTATAGATATTAACCAGACTAAGGCAATAGTTAGACAAACCAGACAAACTTGAATAACCACTTTATTTTCCTCCTCTTTTGCACCTCTTTTATTTTAACATTAAAGTAAAAAAAAGTCAAGAAAAAAACATGAGAGATTGTAATCCCTCAGTTATCAGTTGAAAAAGGTTCAAGGCTCAAGGTTGAGGTTAAG
>JASEHU010000070.1 GCA_030018635.1 bacterium | reverse complement strand
TGACTCCTGGATTCTATCATAGATACCCCCAATATCAAATGGAATGACCCATTAGTTTATTTTTGGATAAATTAATAGCACACGGATAATTCCATATGCTATTTTTGTAGAGTGCTTTAATTATCCATAATCAGGGTAAAAATAGATTGCAGGTAATTAAGTTTACATAAGATATATTATCGGAAGTAAAGAATTTACCTGTTTACCTAAAAATTGGTAAGTAAGGATTGTATTTAGTGGGATTGGAAGTTCAAAAATCAAACATCCCGAATTCCACAATCCGATTGTTTCAAACTTCCATAATACCTCATCCGGGGTAATAGCCACACTAAAAACCCTTTCTCGAATATTGTAATTCCATTTTTCCTTTACTAACTCTGTCATAATTATTAATAATATCACCAGATTAAATATTTGTCAACTGTAATTTAAGTGAAACAGAAATTTTCCCTTGACAAAGGTGGAATTTAAAATTATAATATACATACCGTCGGAATAGGTCAGTTATCAGTAGGGAAAAGGTTGAGGTTAAGGTTGAGGTTAAGGGTTCAAGGTTTAAAGTTTAAGGAACAGGGTTTAGGATTCAAGGAATAAGAATCAAGGAACAATGGATTTTACTCTTGAACTTTGAACCCTTAACCTCAACCTTTTCTCTACTGATAACTGACCCATTACCTACCGTCAGACAATTATTTTCGTCTAATAAACGAAATTTATAATATATTAAATTTTAATAGGGAGGAGATAGAGAAATGCAAAAAATAGATAAATTATTGGAATCAATCAAACCAATTGATTATAGCTCCTTTGAAGAAACACAAAGGAGATTAGATAATCTTACTAAACCTCAAGGTAGCCTGGGAAGGTTAGAAGAATTTGCCAGACTTATCGTTGCTATTACCGGCAAAAAGAATCCAGACCTTTCTAAAAAGGTCATTTTTACCCTGGCCGGTGACCATGGGGTTTGTGAAGAGGGAGTGAGCCTGTTTCCACAAGAGGTAACCCCACAAATGGTCTATAACTTTATCCATGGTGGGGCAGGTATAAATGTTCTATCTAAACATGTTGGGGCAAAGGTAATAGTTGTAGATATGGGTGTAGCCGTAGATTTAGAGCCACATCCAAATCTTATCATTAAAAAGATTGGCTATGGAACAAAAAATATTACTAAACATCCTGCTATGACTTATCGCCAGACCATTAACTCAATTTTGGCAGGGGTTGAAGTCTTTGAAGATGAAATGTCTAAATCAGGCATAGATATAACCGGCACTGGAGATATGGGAATAGGAAATACTACCCCTTCTTCAGCTATTGTCGCCGCTATCACTCGAAAATCTGTAGAAAAGGTAACTGGAAGAGGTACTGGAATTGATGATGAAGGATTGAATAGGAAAATAAATATAATTAAAAAAGCCATCGAGTTTAATCACCCAAATTCTAAAAATGGATTAGATGTGCTTTCAAAATTAGGTGGATTTGAGATTGGCGGATTAGTCGGGATAATTTTAGCTGCGGCGGCTAACAGAGTTCCTGTAGTTATTGACGGATTTATCTCAGGGGCGGCGGCTCTAATTGCCTATACTATGAAACCGGAAACTAAAGATTATATGATTGCAGGACATACATCGGTTGAAAAAGGACATCAGGTAATATTAGATTTTATTGGCCTGTCACCTATCTTGAATATGAATCTTCGATTAGGGGAAGGCACCGGAGCGGCATTAGCTATGAATTTGGTAGATGCCGGGGTGAAAATACTTACACAAATGGCTACCTTTGAACAGGCAGGGGTATCAGAGGCAGACAAATAATAAGATTATAGGCTAAAAGTAGATAGGCTGAAGGTTATAGGCTACTTGCCTATCCAAAAAGTTGGAAGTCCGAACAGGTTTAAAACCTGGAACTTGTTCGGGTAAACTTGTTTATCTGCATTTTCCCTCAACAAGTTGAGACATCCGTCGATTTTTCGGATAGGCACTGAACCTTCAACCTACCTACCCTACCCTATTATGCATCACCTGCTCCAAATCTAAACTCTGAACGATTAAAAGGAAATTAAGGATGAATAAACCTCAGGCAATAACAAATTCAGCAAAGATTGAATCCCTTATAGAAAGAATGAGGAAGGAAGAAATAATAGAAGTTTTGATGAATATAATCAAAAAAGACCCGGACATCATCTCTACATTAAACCTTAACACCAATGTAGGTGAAAACAGAAAATATGGTGACCAGGCTGTTCTTCCTTTGCAATTTGAAATAAAGGATTATCAACAATCAAAGAATCTTTTAACTAAGTTAAAAGGGATTAAAAATACGGCTAAATTTTACTTTGAGCAAGGTAATCTTCAACAAGGTAAGCATCAAAAAGATAATTTTCAGAATGGATTGAAAATCCTGAACATTATTACTCAACAATCTATCCGCAATTATAAAAAAACCTATGATTTAGATGGATTATTTTCAGAATTTATCGAGGAATGTTTAGACGATTTCCTGAAAATTGAACTTACTATCCCTCAGAAAGAAGTATTTTTTAATGATTTTATCGAGCTTTATCTTGAAAACACAGGTGGTTTTGCCCCATCTATACTGGAGGTGATTTTAAAACAATGTGCAACCCCTGCTGATTATACTAAATTAGAAAAGATACTATTAGCCAAACTATCAGAATTGCCGGATGAACATACAGACGGGCTAATAGAACTTTTATTAGCCCTTTATGATAAAAAAGGTAATATTAAGAGATATCTTGAAGTTTGCAAGAATAACCTTAGTAATTGGAAGAATTGTATACGGCTGTGTGATAAATTAGAACAATCAGGAAAAAAGGATGAGGCTATTGAATGGTATCAAAAAGTAATTGGAGCTTTAAAAGAAAAACACCCTAAATTGGTATTAAAGAAGAAATTAACGGCATTGTATGAAAAGACAAATAATGTGGAGCAGGCTTTGAATCTCCATTTTGAGGTTTTCAAAGAACAAGGTAATTTAGAATCATATAAAAAGATGAAGAATTTGTTTAGTCTGTCAGGTAATAAATGGGAAAAAATCAGGAATAACATCGTCTTGTTTTTAGCCAAAACTAAAAGGTATTCACTCCTTATAGAAATATTACTCTATGAAAATGATATTGATTCGGCGGCTAAAATTGCCCTTTTGCCCAATCAAAGATTAGATGATATAAAAAAGGTAGCCGGATTGGCCAAAGATAAAAATCCAACCCTTTCGCTCAGGTTATTCAAAAGACTTATTACCTACTATACAGATTTAAAAAGAAGGGACGATTACAAAACAGCAAAGGTTTATTGTCAAGAGGTGAAAAAAATATATCAACGATTAAACCAGGAACATCTCTTTAAAAGATATATTGAACGAATTAAAAGGTTAAATGCCTATAAGAGATTATTATTAGAAGAATTAGAGGAGCTATAATGGAAAGACTACAAAAGGTTTTAGCCGAGGCAGGTCTTGGCTCTCGAAGAAGGTGTGAAGAATTAATCTTAGCAGGACACATCAGCATAAATGGTCAGGTAGTCAAAACCCTGGGTGTTCAGATTGACCCTAAGATTGATAAGATTAAATTTGATGGAAAGGAAATTAAGTCGGAAAGAAAGGTCTATCTCCTCTTAAATAAACCTAAAGGATATGTTACCACCCTATCTGACCCTCAAGGAAGACCTACTATTGTTTCTTTATTAAAAGGTGTCCGGGAAAGGGTTTATCCCGTAGGCAGACTTGATTATGATTCACAAGGGCTACTTTTTTTAACTAATGACGGTGATTTAGCCAATAAACTTATTCATCCTAAGCTCAAGATTGCAAAGACTTATTTAGTCAAACTTAAAGGAAAACTTGAAGCATCTGATATTATGCGTCTGAGAAAAGGAATTAGAATAGAGGGAGGTAGCAAAACCCTTCCAGCAGATGTCAGGGTGACAAAAAATTTACCTAAAAACACCCTGCTTAAAATGACGATTACAGAGGGTAAAAAAAGACAAATCAGGCGGATGGGTGAGGCTATTAAACATGAGGTATTAAGCCTGAAAAGGATTCAATTTGGACCTTTTCATCTGAGTAATTTAAAATTGGGAGAATATGTATATTTGAATCCAGATGAGGTCAAAAAGGAATTAAAGAGGTTTTTTCTGTAAGAATGGACATATAAGACTTATCTGTCCTATTTCTTCAATTCAACAAGGAGAAAAAACATGGAAACACCAAGCCGTAAACCATCGGATTTTATTCGGGATATTATTGAACAAGACCTGAAAACAAATAAAAATAATGCTCGGATTGTAACCAGATTTCCACCTGAACCGAATGGCTATTTACATATTGGACATGCCAAATCTATTTGTCTTAATTTTGGTATTGCCCAAGAAAATGAAACAGGCATTTGCCACCTGCGATTCGATGATACCAATCCCGTTAAGGAAGAACAGGAATACATTGACGCCATCAAGAAAGATGTCTCCTGGCTTGGCTTTGATTGGGGTGAACACGAATATTACGCCTCTGACTATTTTGAAAAACTTTACGAATACGCGGTTATGTTAATCAAAAATGGTCAGGCGTATGTTTGTGATTTGGATATGGAGGAAATCAGGAATTATCGCGGCACACTGACTAAGCCCGGACAGAACAGCCCTTATCGTAATCGTTCTATCGAAGAAAACCTGAACCTGTTTGATTGTATGCGATCAGGAAAATTTGAGGATGGACATTGTGTTCTTCGGGCAAAAATTGATATGTCCTCTGGAAATTTGAATATGCGTGACCCGGTCATATACCGTATTCTGCACGCAATTCATCATCGGACAGACAATAAATGGTGCATTTATCCAATGTATGATTTTACCCATTGCCTTTCGGATTCCATCGAAGGTATCACGCATTCTATTTGCACCCTGGAATTTGAAGACCATCGCCCCTTGTATGATTGGATACTTGACCAATTAAAGGTTGATTGTCATCCCCGGCAAATCGAATTCGCTCGCCTCAATCTTACCTATACGGTGATGAGCAAGCGAAAACTCTTGGAATTGGTAGAGGGAGGCTATGTGACCGGCTGGGATGACCCACGGATGCCTACCATATCAGGTCTACGCAGGCGTGGTTATACCAAAGATGCAATCCGGGATTTTTGTGGGCGTATCGGGGTGGCAAAGAGTAATAGTGTGGTGGATATTGCCTTGCTTGAGCATTGTTTGCGCGAGGATTTGAATCTACGGGCACAGCGGGTAATGGCGGTGTTGCGCCCACTTCGAGTAATTATAGATAACTATCCGGAAAATCAGGTAGAAGAATTAGAGGCGGAGAATAATCCGGAGGATACAGGTATGGGTTGTCGGAAGATTCCTTTTTCAAAGGTGCTTTACATCGAGCAGGAGGATTTTCGTGAGGACCCACCAAAAGGGTTTTTCCGTTTAACCCCAGGTGGTGAGGTTCGGCTCAAACACGCCTACTATATTAAATGTGAGCGAGTGGTTAAAGATGAACAGACGGGTAAGGTAGTTGAACTGCATTGTACCTACGATTCAAAAACACGAGGTGGTTGGTCACAGGACGGTCGTAAAGTCAAAGGAACTCTGCATTGGGTTTCTGCGACTCAGGCTATTGAAGCTGAAGTCCGATTGTATGACCATCTCTTCCTAAAACCAAATCCAGAGGAAAATGATGATTTCAAGACTAATTTGAATCCAGATTCGTTAGTAAAATTAACTTCCTGCCTGGTTGAGCCGAGTTTGGCAAATGCCCTACCAGGAAATCGCTACCAGTTTTTAAGACATGGCTATTTCTATGTTGATACTGATTCTACTAAAGAATTATTGGTCTTTAATCGGACAGTATCGTTGCATGATGCCTGGGCAAAAATCGAGAAATCGCCGAAATAAGTATCAAGGATATAAGTATGAACTTAAGGGAAAGTGGGTAGAGAGAAAGGTTCACTTTCTCTTATATGGAGTCCATTAATTAAGTTGACATAAAAAATGGAGATGGTTCATTTTTATCGTTTTTTCTGTGATTTCTTTTTGGAAATTAGAAATTAGAAATTGGGGGGAAACAGATACGATTTTCTTCTCTTTTCCTAATTTCTATTTTCCAATTTCAAATTTCAATATGTCAAATTATTTATTAGATTGCATATAAGTTCAATGTTTCTATACATGCTCGTCTTTCTCCAGGCGGCATGCTACCTTTTTCATCTTTTGCCTCCTAAATACCTCTTTGTCAGCAATTCTCATTATGGCAAAAATCGTGTCCAATGTTGAGATTAGCTGGAGATAAAGTTGAGATAAAGTGGAGATTTATTGTTTTCTTTGCCAATCTCCCCCTAATCTCTACTTAATCTCCCTCCTAATCTCTCCAATTCTCACTATTCTCCACTTCTCCTTGCTTACACATTTCCATAATGAGAATTGATGCCTCTTTGTTGCTCTACTGTTTGGTATTATTGTCTTCAGAAATATTTTTCATTATCCTTTTAGTCATTCCTCTCCTTCTAATCCAGAATCATTTTTAACAGTGCCATGCGGAGGTAAAGGCCATTGTGAACCTGTCTGAAGTAAGCCGCGCGAGGGTCATTATCTACTTCAATAGCAATTTCATCTACTCGCGGCAGGGGATGCAGAATCCTGGAGGTCTTTTTCATTAACGAAACCATCTCTTTGTCAATCACATAACTGCCTCTCAATCTATTATAATCTTCGATGTTTCTGAACCGCTCCTTTTGGATTCTTGTCACATAAAGAACATCAACCTTTGAAATAATTTCTTTTAAATCCGTCGTCTCCTCAAAAGACACTTTATCCTCTTTACCCCCTTTTTCTTCCTCCAGATAATGAATAATATCCCTGGGCAGCCTTATTTCTTCCGGAGAGACAAAGTATAATTTTATCCCTTTTTGTTGTGCAAGGAGATAGGTTAATGAATGAACTGTTCGACCATACAATAAATCTCCAGCCAATCCTACTTCCAAATCATCGATTCTGCCTAATTCCTTCCGGATAGTATAGATATCCAACAGAGCCTGAGTAGGATGCTGACCAGTGCCGTCACCGGCATTGATAATAGGTACAGGCGAAACCTCTGTGGCTATTTTTGATGAACCTTCTTCATGATGCCTCAGGACTATCACATCGGCATAAGAGCCAATAACCCGAATAGTATCAACCAATGATTCACCCTTTGTTACTGAGGAAAATGTCGGGGCGTCTTCGGTAGAGATGACCTCTCCCCCAAGTCTTATCATGGCGGATTCAAAGGAAAGCCTGGTTCTTGTGCTTGGCTCATAGAAAAGTGTAGCTAAAATCTTTTTTCGTGTGGTTAAGGCTAATTTGCCATACATCCCTTGTTTATCCGCTGTTTCCATCTCCTCGGCTAAAGAAAAAATCTCCTCCAGCAATTCTCTTTCCTTGAATTGTTTTACCTCAATCACAGATGATAATTTAGATGCCATTTTTTACCTCCCGTTTTAAAAGTGAATAGTGAAAAGTGAATAGTTAATAGTTAATAGTTAATAGTTAATAGTGAATAGATAAGAGGTAATATTTCCTCCTCACTTTTCACTTTTCACTATTCACTTTCTTTCTTTCACACGGCCATAGCCAGAGTAATAGGAATATTTTCCTCCTCTTTCTTTTTGCCGTTTGTTGTCATCTGAATTCCCAGTCGTTGCTCAGCGGATTGGATAATATTCTCCAACATCTGGGTATACGACATACCCGCAATTTTTGCCATTTTTGCCAGATGACCATCCCAGCACCAGCCTGGATTAGGATTTACTTCAAGTAATTTTGGATTGCCTTCGGCATCGAGTCGCCAGTAGTATGTCGGTCGGTTACGACATCGGCATCTGTTTTTAAGTAGATTGAACCAAATATTTGCTTCCATCAGTCAGGCTGAACATACTCCTCTAAGTTCACCACAGGCCCATACGACTTAACCCCTACTAATGAAATCTTTTCCCTTTGTAGGGGTCTGCAATTAGACGGTTCTATTTTCATTTATTTTCCCCTCCCCTGGAAAAACTATAGGTCATATATGACTTATAGTTTTTTATTGGCCACAATTAATGTTAGCCCATCCCCGGCTGTAACCCTATAACCTTGATGCGGCTTATGATTGATAATAATTCCCTGCTCATATTTTTGTGCTGATAGAGGTGCTGTCTCTGCCAAAGGTGCTACCTCCTGAATACGAATTATCTTTAATCCTATCTTTTTGGTTAGATTAATTGCCTCTTCAAGTTTCATTCCGACTAACTCCGGCATATAAAAACTAATGGGTTTCTTCCCCTGGCTAATGAGTAAATTCACCTTAGAATCCTCGGCTACCTTTGTCTTTGGAAGTGGACTCTGGGCAATAATACAATCTTTTTCTATTTCAGAATAGGTATAAGATAATTCTCCCAGCTGTAATTTTGATAAAGAATCAAGTTTATGTCTGGCTTCTATAATATTAATATTCTGGAGGTCGGGAACTCTGACGACAGACTTTCCGGAACTCACCTTTAATTCTATCCTTCTACCTGCCTTCACCTTTGTCCCGGGTAAAGGATACTGGGAAATAACACAATTCTCAGGTAAAGAATGTGCCTCATATTCCTTTTTAACCCTCAATTTAAACTTACATAAGGTATTGACTGCCTCAACTACCTTTTTCCCTGTCACATCCGGAACCAGAACGGTTTTTTCCTGGCCAGATGATGGTAAAAAGATGTTTAAGATAACACCGCCTACCACGAGCAATAATAAAATAGATAAAAGGGTTAATACCCGTAAAACTATTGAACCAATATGTTTTTTTTGCATAAAAATCTCCTCGTATAATCTTTACAAACATCCCAATATTTTCTTAGCCTCATCTGTCGGAATCCCACTGGTTATCATTTTTTTTAATGCCTCTTGAATGCCTTCTTCAATGCCTTTTTTTATGCCTTCTTCAATGCCTTCTTTTCTACCTTTTTTCTCCCCTTGCACATAAGTAGATTCATAAAAACTGGCTCGATCATGTA